>CAZVAY010000236.1:0-4575 GCA_964625265.1 uncultured Sphingobacteriales bacterium
ACCGTCAAACTGGATGTTTTTCCAAATCCATCAAATGGTGATTTTACCATCCATGTCCCCCTACAGTCCGAACAGCAATCTGTGGTGGTGGTGGATGAAAACGGCAGGGTGGTCAGGAAACAAAATGTCGTCAATACCAGCAAGATATCTTTCTTAGGCCTTGATAAAGGTGTTTATCTTGTCAAATACGGCAACAAAGCCATTAAAAAAATAATTGTTAACCAATAAGCATTTTATCATGAAAAAATTATCATTTCTTTTTATTCCCCTGTTCCTGATCCTTTCCTGCAACAACCAGGAAAAAGCAGTTACCACCGCTAAAATAGGTGGACAGATCAGCCGGTTTGATACAGACTTGATCCTGATAAAGAACGACAAAGGTGATATTACCGATTCCGTTTTTGTTGACGACCAGGGATTTTATTTACTGTCGAAGGAAATTGAAAAACCCGGTTATCACACATTCAGCTATAATGATAATAACATCAGCCTGTTTCTCGACAAGGGTTTTGACCTGACTTTGAATTTTGATGCCGGAGATTTGGCTGCTCCTATTAAATTCGATGGAAAAGGGAGTTTGGAAAATAACTACCTCCAGGAAATGAAGAGTCTGCGTGACGAACTTCAGCTTAGTACCAAAGAATTGTTTTCACTGGATGAAACAGCCTTTGTCGCTAAACTGGATTCAATCCGTGATGCCAAGAATAACCTCTTTGAAACCACCTTTACAGAGGATGTGGAAGTTAATGCCTATTTTCTCACCACAGAAAAAGCAAAAATTCAATATGCCAGGGCTAACACGATGTTGCTTTACCCCAGATATCACAAATATTTTTCAGGAAATGATTCTTTTGAAGTGAGTGAAAATTTTGATGCTTACCTGGATGAACTCAACCTGAATGACCCTGCCCTGCTTTCATCCGGTGATTATTCCAGGTTCCTGGAAACATACCTCCAGCAACAAGCTTCCAACCTTTTTGATTCGGACAGCAACTACAGCAAGAATGACAACGGTTGGTTTTTGGCGCAAATAGATGCAATTGAAAGTAGTTTGGAGAATGCAGATATAAAGCAACACCTGGCTTTTCGTATCATGTCAGACCAGATCAGGTACCAGGGCATCAAAGACCTGGATGAGTTAATGGCCAAATATGAACCCTACAGCAATGATAGCCTGATGGGAATTTTGCAGGAAAGAATTGCCGAATGGGAATCAATCGCCAATGGCAAACCTGCTCCCGGTTTTACTTATCCCGATATAGACAGCAACATGCATTCGTTGAGCGATTTTGCCGGTAAATACGTATACATTGATGTGTGGGCTACCTGGTGCGGACCCTGCCGGGGTGAAATACCTTATCTTAAGAAACTGGAAGAAGAATTTAAGGATAAAAATGTGCAATTTATCAGCGTTTCGATTGATGACAGCAAAGACGACTGGGTAAAATTTGAGCAATCGCAGGAACTGGGCGGCCTTCAGCTCTTTGCCGGTGGTTGGGATTCCGATATTGCCGTGAACAATCTAATCCATTCTATCCCTCGTTTTATTTTGATTGACACCGAAGGCAATATCCTGGACAACAATGCCCCAAGGCCATCAGGAGACATTGCCAAATTATTAAACTCCCTGGATCACATTGAAATGTAGATTTTATGCCGGAAAGTATGAGAGCCATCGTGTTGGAAAAATTCGATACCAACCTTGTCAATGCCTTGCGGAACCTGAAGGTTAAGGAAAAACCTGTTCCTGTCCCCAAAGACAGGGAAGTACTGATTAAAATAGAAGCAGCCCCCATCAATCCTTCCGATATAGCCTTTATCCGTGGCGACTACAACATCGTAAAACCCACTCCTGTTACGGCAGGATTTGAAGGTTGCGGCCTGGTGGTTGACACAGGCAATAGCAAGGAGGCCAAGGCATTGATGGGCAAGCGTGTCAGTTGTTTTACCCAGGAACAGGATGATGGCACCTGGGCCGAATACTTCGTCACCAGGCCTTACAATTGCCTGGTATTAAAAGATGAAATGGACATGGATCAGGCAGCCTGCCTGTTTATCAACCCTTTTACCGCATGGGCCTTGTTCAACCTTGTCAAACATGCTAAAGCGAAAGCCTTTATTCAAAATGCCGCTGCCGGGCAAATAGGCAGTTTCTTAAGAACCTTTGCTTCAGATGAAAACATAGCCTGTATAAACATAGTAAGAAAAGAATCACATGTGGAGCGGTTAAAAGAGCAGGGTGAAAAATGGGTATTGAATTCAGCCGAAGAAGGTTTTGAAGAAAAACTGGGACAATTAGCCAACGAATTGAAAGCTCCGGTGGCTTTTGATGCCGTGGGCGGTGACATGACAGGCCATATTATGAATGCACTGCCTCCCCACTCTACCTGCTATGTATACGGAGGGTTGTCCGGTTTGCCTGTGTCGGGGATACAGGTTTTACCCCTGATATTCAAAAACAAAATCCTCACGGGTTTTAACCTGAACGACTGGGAGGATTTTAGTAACAGGGAAAACTTCAACAAGGTAGCCGACACCATTCAGTCCCTGATCATTTCGGGCAAGATCAGCACCAGTATCCAGCGATCAGCAAAGTTTGAAGACATCAGCCGTGCCCTGGTGCTGTATATCTCCAGGATGAGCAATGGAAAAATACTGCTGAAACCCTGACCGGTCAGGTGCCGGATTTTAAAGTTTTTTGAATAGAAATAACCATGATTATCCCGGACAGGATGGCTACAACGGAAAAAAACGCCATTTCCTTCCACTCCCTGAATATCAGTTTGCCGGTAGCAAAGAGCACACAATAAGTCATGATTACTGCGCTCACCCAACTAACGGCCTTCAGGGGGTTGCCAGAGGTATTTTGAAGTTCATTAAACGAGCCCCAGTAACCACCGGGCTGTACCCTTTTGACAAAGCCTGCCAGTGTTGAATCCTGTTCCGGTTTTGTCAGGAAAGTAACGGCCAGCCAGGTAATCGTTGTAAACCCGACCGTATAAAAGAAACTGGCAGGAAAATCATAGTCCAGCCAGATTTTGAAAACAGCATAAAATATAAAGGGAGCAAGGGTGGCACTGATTTCAGACCAGACATTGATTCGCCACCAGTACCAGCGCAGGATCAGCACCAGGCCCAATCCGGCACCACATTCAATAATAAAATGCCAGACGCCAGCAATAGTGGTCAGTTGTGTGGTTAACAATACCGCAACAATAGCAATAACAACCGTTATCAGCCTGGACACCACGACCTGTTTTTTTTCGGATGAGGATGGATTGACAAAACGCATATACACATCATTGACCAGGTAGCTGGTCCCCCAGTTGAGCTGCGTAGATATCGTACTCATGTAGGCAGAAGTAAAGGCAACCAGCATGAGGCCTTTCCAGCCTCCGGGCAGAAAATCGTTCATAGCCAGCACATAGCCCAGTTTTTTATCGTCCACCCCCAGATCGGGATAAAGGATCAGGCTTGCCAGTCCTACCAGTATCCACGGCCATGGCCTGATACAATAATGTGCGACCTGAAAAAACAGCGTAGCAAACAGGGAATGTTTTTCATCCTTTGCGCTCATCATGCGCTGGGCGATATAGCCTCCCCCACCGGGCTCTGCTCCCGGGTACCAGCTTGCCCACCATTGAAAACCTATGTAGGCCAGAAAAGTGGCAAAACCCATGGAGATCACCTGTCCTGTTTCAATGACGGTATTGCCGATGTGGGGGAAAAAACGAAAAGTGGAAGCCGGCAATTGCTCCTTTAACCCTGTGATGCCCCCGACCTGCTCGGAGCGCAGGACAAAAACCGCCAGCACAATACTCCCTGTCATGGCTATAACGAACTGCACCATGTCGTTGACAGCCACGCCCCACAGCCCGGAAAGCGAGCTGTACAAGGCGATCAGCAGCATAATGCCGAGGATAATCCAATACACCGTTGCACCATCGACATGGAAGAACACCCTCAGGATGGAAATAAAGGCCAGGTTGACCCATCCTATGATCAGGATGTTCATAAAAAATCCCAGGTAAACGGCCTTAAACCCACGCAGAAATGAAGCAGCACGCCCGGAATACCGAAGTTCTATCAATTCCACTTCCGTAAGGATATTGGCTCTACGCCAAAGGGTGGCAAAGAAAAAAGTGGTCAGCATCCCTCCTATCAGCATATTCCACCAAAGCCAGTTGCCGGAAATGCCGTTTTGGGCGACAAGCTCAGTAACGGCCAAAGGGGTGTCAGCGGCAAAGGTGGTGGCTACCATGCTGATCCCTGCCACATACCAGGGCAATGCCCTGCCGGATAGAAAAAATTCCGTGATATTTTTTCCTGCCCTGCCGGAATAATAAATACCAATAGAAACGGTTAAAGCAAGAAAGAAGAAAATAATCAGCCAGTCAAGCAGATTCAGGGTCATTCCAATACATTTGATGCAAATATATTTGAATAGAAATAAACTTAATCATGGTAGGGGCTTATTTATAAACATTCCTCATTTTGTCCCGGCAGAGTCTCCTGCGAGAGACTCTGCCGGGGTGTAATAGCAAAATGAGCAATTCGCAATCTATTACCACACAT
>CAZVAY010000237.1:0-4574 GCA_964625265.1 uncultured Sphingobacteriales bacterium
AAAAATCCTTTGTTGCCATAAATGTTTCAGCAATTCCAAAAGAATTGATTGAAAGTGAATTATTCGGTCACGAAAAAGGCTCTTTTACCGGGGCTACAGCAAGAAGAATAGGGAAGTTTGAAGAAGCTAACAAGGGGACCATCTTTCTTGATGAAATTGCTGAAATGGATTTGAATATGCAAACAAAGCTTCTTCGGGTTATCCAGGAAAAGGAATTGACTCGGGTAGGGGGTAATCAAACAATAAAAATTGATACACGGGTTATCGTAGCTACCCATAAAAATCTTTCGGAGGAAGTTAAGAAAGGAAATTTCAGGGAAGACCTCTACTACAGGCTTCTTGGGCTTCCTATTGAGTTGCCTCCATTACGCGATAGGGGAAATGATATTTTGTTGTTGGCCAAATTTTTCGTTGATGACTTTTGTAAAGAAAACAAAATGGAAAAAATGTCCATTTCGTCTGAGGCCCAGGAAAAACTTATGAAATATGCTTTTCCCGGTAATGTGAGAGAATTAAAAGCAATTATGGAACTTGCAGGAGTTATGGCCAATGAAAATGTCATTGAGGCCAATGATGTTTCCTTTAATTCTGCCCGGTCTATGTCGGATTTTATGTTGCAGGAAGATACACTGAAGAACTATACACGGAAAATTATCAGCCATTACCTCGACAAATACGATAATAACATCCTGCTTGTTGCCAGGAAGCTGGACATTGGTAAGTCAACCATTTACAGGATGATTAAAAATGATGAATTGTAAACCAGAAAATGTTTTCGGCAATGAGTAATGAGAAAAAGTATAACCTGACGAATTTGAAAAATATGATTGGAGATGATCCACAGGCCATTAAAAACTTTACGAGTATATATTTAACAACGTCCCGCCAAGTTATGGATGACCTGCTAACTGCTTTTGATGCAAGTGACTATCCGAAGATAGGTGCCCTGGCGCACAAGCTTAAATCATCTATTGATCTCATGGGAATTACAGACCTGAAAGAAGATATTCGAACTATTGAGGCAAACGCCAAAGAAGCAATTAACCTAAATGAACTACCGGCACTGATTGCCAAGCTAAAACGGACTATTAGAATTGCATCCTCTCAACTCGAAGAAGATATTTTATAGGGGTACATGAAAACCAGGATTTTTTGCAAATCTTGTGGGAACAATGTTTCAGAGGTTCCTTCAACCGGCTTATGTAGTTGTGGTGGCCTTTTTCAAATTGAAAACGTGCTAACTGTTAATCAGCCTGACATTGATACGAAATTGCCGGGTTTATGGCGTTATCAACCAATGATTCCGGTTGGGTTTAATCCTGATATAAGCCTGGGTGAGGGTTTTACCCCGTTAGTAAAACTGGATGACCTTACATATTATAAACTGGACTACCTGTTTCCGACAGGATCTTTTAAAGACAGGGGGGCAGCCGTATTAATTACTAAACTCCGGGAAAATGGTGTACCAGGTATTGTTGAAGATTCATCGGGAAATGCAGGGGCAGCTATTGCCTGCTATGCTGCAAGGGCAGGAATAGAGTGTCATGTTGTTGTACCGGGTTCAATTGCGCGTAATAAAATTAAGCAAATTGAGTCCTTGGGGGCCATCATTCACCCGGTGGAAGGGGACAGGGAAAAATCTTCAGAATTTGCTGATAATCTGGCTGAACATTACTATTATGCCAGCCATGTTTATAATCCCTGGTTCTTCGAAGGAACAAAAACACTCGCTTTTGAATTATGGGAGCAAATGAATTTTAGTATTCCTGATCAGGTAGTAGTCCCGGTGGGCAATGGAACACTGGTCATTGGGCTATATAAGGGTTTTTCAGAACTTATGGCCATGGGATTAATTGTTAAAATTCCGGCAATCATTGGCATTCAGGCCAAAGGGTTTAATCCATTGGAAAAAATGATAAACCCGATTTCAGAAATAATCCCTGAATGTATTGGTGAATCAACAATTGCCAGTGGAATCGCAATCAAAACCCCTAAAAGGTACAGGGAAATAATCCATGCGATCAGCATGAGTTCGGGAACGATTATCAGTGTTTCTGAAGAGCAGATTGAAAGGGCCTTGTCGGAGCTTCACAAAAGTGGATTTTACATTGAGCCGACTTCGGCTGTTGTGCATGCAGCCAGGAGTGAACATCCGGCATTGTTCCTTGATAAAACATCCGTATTTATTTTGACAGGAAATGGATTAAAGACCGGACGAAACAATTAAATATACTACTGTTTTAAGGTAACAATACAGGCCTTAAGTATCTGTTTGGCAAATTTCAATCGAAAAAATCATAAACATTTCACTTGTGAAATCATAAATTCTGTTTTTAAAAAATTACAAAATATATATTTTCAGTAGGTAACACTTCGCTTTCCTATGAATTTATTTCATTTAACTGTGTATATTTAAAAGAATAAAAATCATGTAAATTTGGAAATAATTTTTGTCACACATAAATAAAGAACTATGAATTTTTTGAAACGTATTTTTCTGATTTCATTTTATATTGGGATCACACTTTCTCTTAGTGCCCAGAGCTTACTTGGGCCTGAAAGTGTTGTTTTTGACCAGGCTAATAGCCGGTATCTCATTTCAAACTCGAATGGAACATCAATTATTGCCCGCGATATGCAGGGCAACCTGACCACTTTTGTAGATCAGGGATTGTTTTTCCCCAGAGGTATGGCCATCGTTGGAAATATGTTATTTGTGACTGATATTGGTAAAATTATGGGTTATGATCTTACCACAAAAGCACTTATGGTAGACTCGATAATTCAGGATGCGCAGGGACTGAATGATATTACTTATGATGGTAAGGGAAACCTGTTTTTGTCGGATGACTTACTCAATAAAGTTTATTTATACAATGTAACCTATGGTACGAGTACAACATTAATTGAAAAGGGGCTAAGTGCTCCAAATGGCTTGTTATATGACACTGATAAAGACCATTTAATTATTTGTTCATTTGATGGTGCTAATGCTGCAATCTGGAGATATGATATAAATACTTTTATTTTATCAACTGCCAAATCAACAACGCTTAGTTACCTTGATGGCCTTGCCATGGATGTTGATAAAAATATTTATGTCTCGAGTTGGGGTGATAATTCCGTTCATAAATTCAGCTATGATTTCTCTACAGGGCCTGAAGTTTTCTCCTCGGGACATAATGGCCCTGCCGATATTTATATCAACCCGACAAACAATACCCTGGTAGTACCCAATATGAACTCCAATACACTTGATTTTATTAAGATCATACCGGCTTCCATTCAAGGTCCAAAGGCCGGTAAGGATATTTCCGTAAGTTATTCTATAAATGACGCCAGTGTGGTTTTATCCTATGAACTTAATCATGCTTCATGGGTAAGAGTTGAACTGATTGATGGCCTGGCAAGGACAGTGAACAGCTTATTAAACGATAACAAGCCAGCAGGAAAGTACACAATAACACTTGACAGGAAAGAACTGGGAATTAAAACAGGGGTATATGTGGTCAGGTTCTGGATTGACGGAAAACCCAGGGCAGTCAGGTTATTCCTTCAATAGAGTCACCTTCCTGACAGGGAATGAATGAGTTTAATACTCCGATGCCTGCTTCGAGGTAATTCATTTATAAGGCCTGACCTGGTTTTTAAAGAAAAACACTTAGGTATATTCTCTGGAATTCGAAGCAAAAATAGCTTTATTGATATGCATCAGGCAGGTAGGCCGTCAATCCTTTTTGTTAATTACTTTAGTTATTGTTTCCAATTTTAAATTCCGGGAAAAGGAATAAACCTGGTCGTTTTCGACAACAAAAGTCAAAAGTGTCTTTGCTTTTTTCAATGCCTGGATCGATTCTGATTGCGTTCCAATTTCTTTTCGCGAGAGAGCGTATTCATATAAAAGGTCGGCAAGCATGTTAATTTCTGTCAGGCTTAAGCCCTGCTCCTTCATCAAACTGATTAATTCGTTTTCAGGAGTGTCTAACAATTTTGTTATTTCGATGGGGAAATGTTCCGTTACGAAAACCCTGATCTTATCTTCGGCTTCGTGGTACAAGCCTTTTTTCCTCAAACCCATTACAATGGCAATGAATTTGGCGAACTCATTGAAATATCGCAATAAATAATCTTCCCTGGGCATAATTAACCGGTAATGATCAGGTATGATTGATGAATGAGTTCAAGGATTTCCGGGGTCACTTCCTCTTTGTCTTTAAGCGTAAGCATGTAAAATGTCCTGTTGCCCGAAACGGGTACCATTCCGTCAATAAGAGGATGTTGAACTGTTTTTGTCCCGGTGAATTCCAGTTTTAATTTATTCCTGAATGTTCTGATACTCAGAAAAGTACTCTCAACCCGGTATTGAATGGAGGTTTTTACCGGATTAATAGTTACGTTGTTCAGTTTATTACAATATTGATGGATGCGGGCAAATGTTTCAAGGATGCCGGGTTCACACTTTGCCAGATGGTCTTCAATAGGGGTCGTATAGCACGAATGCCATTGATTTTTGTTCCTGAATTGTCTCCCGCAATCGGGGCATTGCCATGCCATAGGGTGATTTTTACGAAATG
>CAZVAY010000238.1:0-4544 GCA_964625265.1 uncultured Sphingobacteriales bacterium
ATGCAGTAATACACGGATGTACTATCGGAAACAATGTATTGGTAGGCATTGGGGCCATTATTATGGACGGAGCCGAAATTGGCGATAACTGCATTATTGCCATGGGCGCTGTGCTGCCCATGAAAACAAAAGTGCCCTCAGGAACGGTTTATGGAGGAATTCCTGCCAGGAAACTTAAAGATCTTGACCTATCCTTGTTTGATGGGGAAGTCAAACGCATTGCCGATGCCTATATCAAATATGCAGCCTGGTATAAATGAAAATTGACAGGTTTGTTGGCGATTAACTATCCATTTCAACAAGATTGAAGCCTGTTAACATAAATCCATTTTTTCAATAAACAATTCTATTGGCCTTGGGACTGCCAGGTTCTTTAACTCCCCGATTAATATTTGTTTTGAGGCAGGAAATTCATTCATCAGTTTTTTATTAAATACTTTCCCTGTTTCAACAAGATAAAACTTGATTATGAGTTCCCTGTGAGTCAGTAAATGTCGTTTAGTTTCGAGCTGTGTAATTCTATTTCCATTGCCAAACATTTTTTTTATTTCACCCAAACCATACCTGGCGCTACCCGCTTCTTTAAGTGGCAGTTCATATAATCCTGCCCAAATATCATTTTCATCCCTGCGTTGCATGAAAATACTGTCTTTATTAGCGATAAGAAAATAATGGAAATAGCGTTTCTTTAATTTTTTTACTTCTGCTTTCACTGGCAGGTCTGGCTGGCAGTGGTTCATTCGTGCATAGCAATCTTTACTTAAAGGACAGGAAGTACAGGCATAGGAAGCAGGCAGACAAATCTGAGCTCCCAAATCCATCAGGGCTTCATTCACATCACCGGGATGATCATCTGCTAATAACTGATTGACAATTGCTTTTACGTCTTTTTTAGAACCCGGTGAATTGACCGGTTCCCTGAGATTTGCCCAGCGTGAAATTACCCTTGTCACATTACCATCTACCACCGGATAGGGATAGCCAAAACAAACCGAAAGAATAACGGAGGCAGTGTAATCCCCAATGCCTGGCAAGCTAGTCAAATCCTTATAATTGACAGGAAAAACGCCATTATTTTGTTTTACAATCATCCGGGCAGTTTTAAGCATATTGCGGGCTCGTGAATAATAACCCAGCCCCTGCCATACCTTCAGTATTTCATCTTCCTGAGCTTTAGCAAGGTCAAAAACAGTTGGGAAAAGCCTGACGAACTTCAGATAATAGGGTGTCCCCTGTTCGATGCGGGTTTGTTGCATAATGATCTCAGAAAGCCAAATTCGGTAAGGGTCGTGGCTATTTCTCCAGGCAAGAGGCCGTTTGTTGCCCTTGTACCAGTCCATCAGTTGGGATGTTGTCCGTTTATCAATCACCTTTGCCACACTTCAAAAATAAGATGGAATCACTCATCTTTTCGATTAATTTTTATCTGTCTCAACTATATTTGCATAAAAAAGTTATGATTGTCCAGATCAATATATCGCTTCGGCCCTATTCCCGCGGGTTCCATCTTATTACAAGGGAAATCCTGTCGCAACTTCCACCCTTACCCGACAAAGGGCTGTTGAATCTTTTTATCAGGCATACTTCAGCATCCTTATCGATTAATGAAAACTATGATCCATCTGTCCGGGTTGACCTGGAGAATATATACAACAATCTCATTCCGGAAAACAGGCCCTCTTACACCCACATTATGGAAGGGAGTGATGATATGCCTTCACATGCCAAAGCCAATTTGACCGGGCATTCATTGACGATTCCCATTCAGAATGGGAAACCGGCACTGGGTACCTGGCAGGGCATTTACCTGTGTGAATTCAGAAATCATGGAGGTAACCGTCATATTCTGGCTACCATTTATTCTTAGCTGCAAAAGATAACTTTACAGTAAAAAACTCAACATGATCCCTGCTGCCACAGCACTACCGATAACCCCTGCCACATTGGGCGCCATAGCATGCATGAGCAGATGATTGGTCGGATCAGCTTTAAGACCCTCGTGTTGAACCACACGGGCGCTATCCGGTACGGCAGACACACCTGCGGCCCCTATCAAAGGATTGATTGGATTTGATTTTGGCGACAGCCAATTCATCACCTTGGCGAACATTACACCACCTGCAGTAGCAATAACAAATGAAATAGCCCCCAATACAAAGATAAGAATCGAATCGGGAGTGAGGAATACATCTGCCTGTGTAGAAGCTCCGACAGCTACCCCCAACAGGATAGTTACAATATCAATTAACGCATTGCTTGCCGTTTGTGCCAACCGCTTGGTAACACCGCTTTCTTTCAACAGGTTACCGAAGAATAACATTCCCAGCAAAGGCATTGAACTTGGGGATATAAATGCCGTAAGCAGCAAACCGATTATCGGAAATAGTATTTTTTCTATTTTGGTCACCGACCTGGGTGGGCGCATCTTGATCTGTCGTTCCTTATGGGTTGTCAGCAATCGCATGACAGGTGGCTGAATGACCGGCACCAGTGCCATGTAGGAATATGCCGCAATAGCTATCGGGCCAATCAGGTTTCGCACCGTAGTTCCATCAGCCAGGATATTGAGCCCATTCGCCAGCTTTGATGAAAGAAAAATGGCTGTCGGGCCGTCAGCACCACCGATAATACCAATAGCGCCAGCCTCAGGTGCAGCAAAACCCAAAGAAAGTGCCCCCAGGAAAGTAGCAAAAATACCTACTTGTGCCGCAGCACCCAACAACATGAGTCGTGGATTGGAAATCAGGGATGAAAAATCGGTCATGGCACCAATACCCAGAAAAATCAGTGGTGGATAAATGCCTGATGTCACACCAAAATAAAGATAATTCAATACGGATCCTTTTTCATAAATCCCAAGTTTCAGGTTAAACCCTTCCACCTGAAAATAGGGAATGTTACCCAGCAAAATACCAATACCAATGGGTATTAGCAGCAAGGGTTCGTAATTGTACCTGATGGCAAGAAAGATAAATACCAATCCAACAATGATCATGATAATATGTCCCCAGGTGGCATTACCAAAGCCGGAAAACTCAATAAAATTCATAAGTCCCGAAATTGTCAGGGGATATTTTCTGAATATTTTATCATCTTTCTGTAGTTCTTTGTCTGAAACAATCAATATACTTTGATTTCCAAGCTCCCGGTTCAGGAATCCGAGCCTGATCTTATGCCCTTGCATCTCCCAACTCCCGGCATATTTTTGTTTCACCGAATCCATTTCAAAAGTATGGTCGGCATTGAACCTGAAACTTTTATTTCTTTTCTTTAATTTATTTTTGCCTGTACCAGTCGGATATTTCTCAGACGTGCAAACCCACTTCCCTTGCAGGAGAGTGTTTTCTGTCACAGATGAAGAATGAGAGTTATTACCATACTGATCTTTATCAGCCCTGCTAAATGACAGGGACACAAAACCGGTAACCAGGATGACCATAAACACTGTCAGTAATTTACGCTGGGCAGGATTTAATTTCAGAAATAAAAAGGTATGTATTGATTTTTTCATGCCGGCCTATTCAATTTCAACTAAAAGATCTCCCTGAAGTACGGTACTGCCTTCTTGCACTCTTAGGGTTTTGACAACACCATCTTTTTCTGCCAGTACTTCATTTTCCATTTTCATAGCCTCCATGATCAGAAGTTTATCTCCTTTTTTTACCTGATCACCCTGGGCCACTATCAGTTTCAGGATAGTCCCTGGCAAAGGAGCTACAATTTTAGTAATATGCGCATCTTCCGGTTTCTTAATTTCATGTGACCCTTCAGGATTTTTTATCACACTTCTTACAAGTTTAGGCGTTTCCGTTTTTTTAACCTCTTTGTGTATTTCAACCTGGTAAGCTGTCCCGTTGACTTCTATCTCAGCGACATCCGATTCCAGATTAAGTATCTCTACTTCATAATCATGGCCGCGAATCGTAAATTTATAACTTTTCATTTCTACAACAGTTTGTTAACGGTTTGAAAAATCAAGAACACTGTATATCTTCGAACTCCAGGGCGAATATCTCCGTTTTACCCTTTTCAATGTCAGGATCATGTCTTCTTCATCGTGTAACTCTTCAAAATAAAGCACAAGTGCCATGGCAATTGCTGCGTTGACATCACCGGGGAGGTGCATTTCCTTGTCAGGCAAATCCTGATGACGGCCTTTTCGTCTCATTCTTCGCCTTGCCTGTATGTTTAAAACCCTGGGGATTTGTTTAAACAATATAAATAACAGTAACAAGGCAACAAATACGACTATATATCCAACTAAAGCAACCGTAAAATCATTCCCTGTCAATTGCCCTGTCTTAAAACTAATGGATAACAGATTTACCATAATTCTATGCTTTTATAAAGGAATGTTTGAATGTTTTTTAGGAGGGTTTTTATCCTTTTTCGTTGAAAGCCTTTCCAGGGCACGAATAATCCTGAACCTTGTATTTCTGGGCTCAATTACATCATCAATAAAGCCGTATTTGGCTGCTTCATAAGGTGTAGCAAACTTATCCCTGTATTCCTTTTCTTTTCTGGCAATATATGCAGTTGTTATG
>CAZVAY010000239.1:0-4531 GCA_964625265.1 uncultured Sphingobacteriales bacterium
CAATTATGCTGTGTTGTAGGCATCAGCCGGATTGGCATCTACCCTGATGGCATTATCAGCACCCACAGCTAGGGCTTTTCTGAGTGTATTTTCTGTTTCTTTCGGCCCCACATTGAGTACTGTGATCTTTTCTACATTGCCGGTTGATTCCCGTAATTCAATAGCCCGTGTGAGAGCCAGTTCATCCCATGGATTAATGATCCATTGTACCCCGTTCGTATCGAACTGTGTATTATTGTCTGTAAACCTGACCTTGGTTGTCGTATCAGGTACATTGCTAATACAAATTAATATTTTCATAAGTAAATGTTTTAAATATTCTGTGCAAATATGCACAAAGTTTTACAAATATAAATGCCACTTTGAGCAAGTGTAGTTTATTCAATTTCCAGAACAGGAATAGTTAGTGCCTGGAGGTTTAACAGCAATGGATTTACCCTGTTGGTATCGGCTGTAAAATAGTTTCCTTCGTTAATTGAAGAGTTAAGCAGCCAGTTTGAAGGAGTTCTGTAAAGGTTGAGTTGAACCGGTTGCAGGCTATCAGCCTGGCTAACGGTCAGGCTGAGTGTTGGCTGCGAAAGTGTGGTCGTTTGACTGTCATCGGCAAATCCCAGGGAATTTAACCTCTCTACGAACTTAATCATGTCTGCAGCAATTGTACTGTCAGTTTCTACCCCGTTTGCCAGCCATTTATTTCCATCTTTCTTCATTTGGATAGAAATTTTTCCATCAGGGGATAAAAACGACAGGGCATTCCAGGAAGATGAGGGAAAGGGGATGATGTCTCTTTTTCTCCAACCATTGATGTCAGATTTGAAAGTACCTTCCATGTATGCCTCGGCTGCATAGGTGTTTTGGTCATCCGGC
Source organism: uncultured Sphingobacteriales bacterium (assembly GCA_964625265.1). GTDB lineage: Bacteria > Bacteroidota > Bacteroidia > CAILMK01 > JAAYUY01 > CAYNBC01. The sequence goes on from CAZVAY010000239.1 coordinate 868, forward strand.
AAACGGCAATAAGTATTCACCAGGTTTTGGTTTTGAAAAGTCATGCTGCCCAGAATGATGGAATGACTGGCATTATTATCAAATATTTCGAGTAATGTCCCCAGGCTGTCAACTCCAAATTCAGCAAAACTTTCAGAGCTGGTAGATGCAAGCCTTGAGGGTTTTAATTTTTGAAGTTCTTTCAGCGCCCGGTCCATAAATTCACTACTGACCTCATATTTGTATCCTCCTGAGTTGATTACATACCATTTTGTATTTTCCTTAAGAACATCAAACTTCTTTACAGGGTTAAACTGAGGTGTCAAGGTAAATTTATTGATTTCATCAATATTCAGTTCAAAAAATTCTGTTAGCAGTGAACCTTTTTCCTTTTTGTTATTCAGGTATTTGACCAGGAAAACCAACCCTGTCAATACAATGAAAATGATCAATAAGTGAGAAGTCTTTAATTTCATGGCTTTTCCTTTAAATCTATCTTTTATTTCCTACAATTCATATTCATCAGGTGTTGCCTCGCATCCTTTTACACATGGCCTTCCAGCCACTTCATTTTCTTCTTTTTCTGTACCTGGTTTCTCCAGAATCCGATCAGCAATACAAGAAATATGGGTGACAACACATTGGCATACCTGATCATATTTTTTTTGCTGTCTTCCATTTCTTCAATTGGCCTGCCTGTAACCGATTTTGTTCTGAGGTCGGCTAATCCGCTTTCATCAGCCAGCCAGTCGATGGCATTGGCAAAAAAGTTCAGGTTGTCCATGGTTCCCTGTATACGTCCCTGCTGGTCGTTAAGGGCAAACTCCCCGTTAGATACAATCACCATTCGTGACTGTAATCCCTTATTAAATGCACCTTCAATAGCTATGGCTACTGGTATATTTTTCTGGTTGAAGTCATTTTCATTCCATTGTTTTGTAATATCAAAATAGAGCGGGGCAGGGGCTGCTCCTGATTTATCAGATGATTTGATTAAAGGGGTGACGATAAAACTGGTATCCAGGTTGTGGTAATCGATTTCACTGCAAAATGGCAATAATATGGATTCCAGGCCTTTGCTGGCCGGGTGATCCCCGAAGTTGGAAAATACAGGTAGATATGGAAATGACATCGGTGTATTAAAGACTAAATTACCCTGCCGCTGCTGTACCGAAATCTGGCCACAGTTGACATCATAAACAAAGTTAGGTTTGACAACAATGTCTTTTCTCATCAGCCAGTTTTCAAGAACAATATTGTTCACATTGCCCATGCCTTGCCGTAAATTACCTTTGACCCGATTGAATGCTATAAAGAGGTTACCTCCTTTTGCCAGGTATTGATCCAATACATTCAGGTCGTTGAATGAAAAACTGTCTTCGGGAGCAACAATGATAACGGCTTTATATTTTTCAGAAATCGGTTTGTTGGCCTCAATGGTAAAGGGTTCAACCTGGTAAAGGGCTGAAAGAAATTCATTCACATTACTGAGTTCTTCCACCCCTGCTTCTCCATGTCCTTGCAATAATGCTATGGTGGGCTTTTCAACGTTTGACGTTTTTTTAATGGCAAATGTCAGGGAATATTCCATGGGTGATCCGGGTTGCAAGGCTGGAATTATTTCTGATTTTTCTCCCTGTTGTACCACTGCCCCCAGGTAAACCTTTTGTTGTTCGAATTTATCCTTTTGGTTGATATTCAGAATTAACGGTTGTATGCCTTTCCGGGCAGCCTGCTGTTCCAGTTCCTGGCTTTCGTTTGGGTTGACAAAACTGTAAACTACCTTGTGGTCCGAATAGGTTTCGTATTCTTTCAGGATATCCCTGAAATCATTTTTCATGCGCATTACTTCCGGGGGAAGTTCTTTTGAAAAATACGCTGTGATGGTCACCGGATCTTCCAGGTTTTTAAGCAGTTCTTTTGTCGCATTACTTAACGTAAACCTCTTATCTTCTGTAAAATCAAGACGGAAATAAAAACTGTCGAACAGTATGTTAATAAGCACCAGGATACCAAGAACAATGAGTAGCCTGCTTATAGCCTGTGATTTGTTAACGAACATAGCTTAATCTGTTAAAGTTCTTTTTGACAACATGTATTTAGCCAGCATAAGGCCCGCTGTAATCAAACTGAAAAAATAAAAGATATCCCTCAGGTCAATAACGCCCCGGGCCATCGAAGTAAAGTGGTTGTTTACACTAAGAAAACTCATGATGTTAGCGAGGAAACCCATATTTGTGCTTGACAACAGGTCGAACAACAACTGGAAAAATATGGCAATAAAAAGGGTGACCAAAAAGGCAACAATCTGGTTTTTTGAAATTCCTGAAGCGAAAATACCAATGGCAATATAAGCCCCACTCATCAGGATTAATCCCAGGTAACCACCAACCACTGCACCGTGATCAACCGAGCCTAACCTCGAAACGGAAAAATAATAGGGGAGGGTTAGCAACAGAGCAATAATGACCAGTACCCAGGAGGAAAAGAATTTTCCAAGTACAATATGCCAGTCATTAATGGGCTTGGTACTAAGCATTTCCAGCGTACCGTTATTGTTTTCTTCAGCCAGTGTATTCATGGTAATACCCGGAATAAAGAAGAACAATGTCCAGAATGACCACTGGAAAAATACGGTCAGGCTGGCCTGACCTGACTTAAAAATGTCGTTGCCAAACAGCCAGGTAAAAAATCCGCTGAATCCTAAAAACAGGATCAGCAACACATAAGCGGTCAATGAATCAAAAAATGTTGTGATCTCCCGCCTGGTTATCGTTCTGATTATGGATAAATCATTCATAGTTAATTGTTTGATGTTAACTGTCTGAAAATATCTTCAAGCCTGGTTTCTGTTTCTTTCATCTGAAGCAGGTACCATTTGTTTTGAACACAAGTGTCAAAAATCTGCTTTTTAGTATCGTATGTTGAATCAGCAACAATTTGAAAAGTGAAATTCTTATCATCCACAATCTTGAGGTCCCTGACAGGCTTGATAAGCCTGAGTTTTTCGGACACTTTATTAATAGGTACCGGGGCTTCTATCTGGATGTCAATAATGTTGTTTCCATGCATTTTTTGTTGTAGCGATGCAGGTGTTGCATCAGCGACAATCTTTCCTTTGTTAATAATAATGATCCTGTCGCATGTGGCTTCCACTTCCTGTAAAATGTGTGTACTAAGCAAAATCGTTTTTTCCCTGCCCAGGTTCTTGATCAGTTCCCTGATCTCAATGATCTGGTTGGGGTCAAGGCCACTGGTAGGCTCATCCAGGATAAGTACATCCGGGTCGTGAATGAGTGCCTGAGCCAGCCCAACACGCTGACGGTAACCTTTGGAGAGCTCCCGTATCCGTTTGTGTTTTTCGTCCTGCAGGCCCACATATTCTATGATCTGGCTTAGCCGGCTATTGATCTTATCGTCAGGAACTTTCTGAAGCTTAGCCACGAACCTTAGAAAATCCACCACAAACATATCCACATAGAGCGGGTTGTTCTCGGGCAGGTACCCAATATGCTGCTTAAACTCTTCCGGGTTTTCAAATACCGATTTTCCTTCGACAGTAACATTGCCCGAATTGGGGGCCATAAAACAACTGATGATTTTCATTGTGGTGCTTTTGCCGGCACCATTGGGGCCCAGAAATCCGAGTACTTCACCACTTTTCAGGTTAAAAGAAATATTGTCT
>CAZVAY010000240.1:0-4435 GCA_964625265.1 uncultured Sphingobacteriales bacterium
GGCTCAAAGCTTAGTGCTAATTAATTTAAACACAATTTCACTAATTTTACCCATTTATTTTGCAAGCGATAATTGAACTGAATCTATGAAAGTACTGATCATTGGCAGTGGAGGGCGCGAACATGCCTTGGCCTGGGCTGTGGCTCAAAGTCCGTTATTAAAAAAATTATATGTAGCACCGGGAAATTCAGGTACGGCCTCTCTGGCGGAGAATATTGAACTGGATATAAATAATTTTTCGCAACTGACAAATTTTTGCTGTGAAAAGAAAATTGACCTGCTGGTTGCAGGCCCTGAGAACCCTATTGTCAATGGTTTGTACGATTATTTTCAGACAGACCCCTGTGTACACCAAACAGCGGTTCTGGCTCCATCTGCTGCCGCAGCACGGCTCGAAGGAAGTAAGGATTTTGCCAAGCAGTTCATGAAAAAATACGGGATACCCACTGCTGCATACAGGACTTTTACCAAATCGCAACTCCGGGAAGCAAAGGATTATATTCTAAAAATGGGTGCACCCATTGTGGTGAAGGCGGATGGCCTGGCAGCAGGAAAAGGTGTTACCGTGGCAACCGATACTAACACTGCACTATCAGCCCTGGATGATGTTTTTGTGGATGAAAAATTCGGTGATGCAGGCAGTAAGGTGGTGATTGAAGAATGCCTCATGGGCATAGAGATTTCCGTTTTTGTACTGACAGATGGGAAAAACTATGTATTGCTTCCGGAAGCCAAAGATTACAAACGGATTGGCGAGGGCGATACGGGCCCCAATACGGGTGGCATGGGAGCTGTGTCTCCGGTTCCTTTTGCCGATGAGGCCTTCATGAAAAAGGTGAAGGAACGGATTATTGAGCCAACCATTGAAGGATTGCAGGCTGAAAAGGCAGATTATTATGGGTTCATTTTCTTTGGGCTTATGAATGTAAAAGGCGATCCTTATGTGATTGAATACAATGTCAGGATGGGCGACCCGGAAGCAGAAGTGGTTATTCCCAGGGTGAAAACAGATTTACTTGAACTGATGCTTGATACGGCCAGGGGAAATCTGGGTAACAGAAAGATTGAATTAGTTCCCGATTTTGCCACTACGGTCATGCTTGTATCAAAAGGTTACCCCGGCAGCTATGAAAAGGGAAAGGAAATCTCATTTACTGAAGAAAATGCTGACAGTATTATTTTTCATGCCGGTGCAAAAACCAGCCGTAGCGGCCTGGAAACATCTGGCGGAAGGGTGATGGGCGTAACCTCTCTTGCACCCACCCTGGACGGAGCGCTAAGGAAATCCTATCACACAGCAGAAGGAATTGAATTTGATGGAAAAACATTCCGTGGTGACATAGGCCGGGACCTGCTAAACCTGATTAATGGTTAAAAATGAATCTGTCATCCAAACGGCTGGCAAATTCCAGATTATTTTCAGCTTATGTTACTTTGGCCCGAAATCACCTTTCTGGCTTTTTCATACCCTAATACACCGGGTGTTTTATTCTTGATGATGATGATTGACAATTCCCCATGCAAACGTTGATATTTCTCAGGCCTTGTTATTTCATATATAATAATATGTACATTTGTTAATCTGAGTCAAAATTGAAATTGGGGGTTATGGATAAAAGTAAAAGCGGGAAAAAAGCTACTCTTGAAGAATTATTGGATAAACTGGAATCACTTGAAAACAGGGTTGGGCTTCTTGAAAATGCTTTTCAGAAAGGATTGTTTACATCAGTGAGTGATCAGCCTTTTGTAGAAGATGTACAGGTCGAAACTGAGGAAGCTGAAGAACAGGAGGAAAGCCCGACCATTGAATCAAGAATTGGCGAATACGGACTGGCATGGGCCGGCAGTATCGTATTGCTTTTTGCTATTGTATTCCTGATGAATTATCTGAATTCTCTGGGCCACAGGATCTCAGGCAGCCTCATTGGGTACCTGGGCACAGCACTGGTTTTTGCCTTATCGTATTTCCTGCGCAATTCCTTTCCTTCCATGGTGCGGGTTTTAAGCATCAGCGGCTATATTCTGCTTTATTATGTTACGTTATTGCTGCATTTTTTTGTCGAAGATCCTCTTATTGGCTCGACAGGAATCTCTTTTGTACTAATTTTACTTCCGGTAGTGGCCATATTTATTTATTCTCAAAAACGCAATTCGGAATTTATTGGTGTGCTGGGTTTGATCATGCTCATCCTGACAGCTATTTTTACCGATTCGACCAACCTGACATTGTCACTTCTGCTTGTGGCAGCCGGTATTTCAACATGGCAACTTTATGACAAAGGGTGGTGGAAGATGTTTTTCCTGGCTATGGTACTGGTTTATACCGGCCATGTAATATGGTTGTTCGGCAATCCCGTCATGGGCCATCCGGCTGTGGCCGTTACAACGCATCAGTACAACCTGGTATTTCTTTTTGCCTATGGGATTTTCTTCTCTTCCACTGCGTTGATCAAAGACAGGGAAAGGCTCAGTGAAGAAATGTACAATATTATTATCCTATGGAACGGGCTGAGTTTTTCACTGGTCCTTCTGGGTGTTATCCTGGCCATGTTTAAGGATAACTATGTTCCTGTCTTCGTGGTGATCACGATACTTTGCCTTGCTTATGCCGTGATTATTGAACGGAAAATTGGAAGCAAATTCGTCCCTTCTATTTTTGCTGTTTACGGCTTTATGGCATTGAGTGCTGTGGTGTATGGTTTAACTGCCTTCCCTATAACATTTTTATATCTCGGCATCCAGAGTTTCCTTGTGTTGAGCCTGGCCCTGTGGTTTAGGTCAAAAACCATTGTTATTGTCAATTTACTCATGTATTTTGGGCTACTGGCCATTTACCTGATTGGGGGAGATATGCGCAATGGTGATGATTTCTCTTTTGCCCTGGTAGCTTTATCCAGTGCCAGGTTTATCAACTGGCAACGGGAGAGGCTTGATATTCAAACGGAATTTATCAGGAATATCTACCTGTTCTTAACTTTCGTTACCTTCCTTATCGCCCTGTATTTTGCTGTTCCTGCGCAATATGTCAGCCTGACATGGGGTCTACTTGCTGTGTTGTTTTTTGTATTCAGTTTTGTATTAAAAAATGTCAAATACCGCTACATTGCTTTCGGGGTGATCTTTGCCACAGTGATACATTTGTTTTTTGTTGACATGGCCAATATGTCACTTGGGCTCAGGGTAGTAGCCTTTCTTGTAGTTGCCGTTATTTCCCTGGGTTTATCTGTTTATTATGCACGGAACAGGAATAAACAAATTCAAAAAGAATCGGACTAAGGGTTTTATGTGGCTTGTAAAGCACAGCAGGACAGGTGGTACAACAGATGCGTACCTGTAAGGATATCGGCCTGGGTGTTCCCTGACATATCGGGTGAAATACCACATAGGCCAAAACCTATAATATGTTTACCTGAGCCGCTGATTTCAGTCAGTAGGCTGGTCAGTTCGGTGTATTCCAAACCGCCCGGGACCAGTTTGGCCGAATTAGGACAATACATGGGTTTCAGCACATCAGCATCGACTGAAATAAAAACATGAGCCGGCAATGGGCTGATGATCTCATTGATCAGGATCTTCCAGGTGGTTCCTTTATGTAACCTCGATTTGATGTAATGGTCGTCAAATACCTTAATTTTATCCTTATTTTCCTGCTGCACCTTCAGCTCGCCATAGGTGACTTCACGGGTAGCAACCTGCACAATTTGCGACACCTGTGGAAATGAAACTATTTCATCCAGCAGGGAATCGTGCGAAAACTCAAAGCCATCAGGTTTGGACCGCAATCCCGGATGTGCATCCAGGTATAAAATACCAAAATTTTTATTTAACGCTGCAAGAGAACGTATGGCACCCAGCGCAACACTGTGGTCGCCACCAAGGAGCCCGACTTTCTTTTTGCTGGTTAGCAGGTTGTCGAATTTGTTTTGAACCCATTCATTCAGAAGCCTTGCTGTATAATTGATGCTCTTGTATTGCTGAAGCTGTTCTACTTGTTTGGCCTTTGACAGTTTTTTGTTCAGGCTTTTTAGAATTTTATTTCGTTGCTTGCGCAATTCATAGCTGCTTTCTTTCCATTTCACTGGAATATTATCCATGGCAATACCCTTTTTCCACAGATCGGGGAATTCGGGATGGTAAAGGGGTAATGTCGATGAAGCTTTTAAAATGGCTTCAGGTGCTTCGGAAGCACCGTTTTTAATTGAAGTCACATCCCAGGGCACCGGAAGTACCACCAGTTCGGATTCATCCATACCAAAAGGTAACCCGAAAATATGGCCGGGATTCTTTCTTAGGTCGGGATCAAAATCTTTCAGTAGCTTTTCCCTGGTTTTCTTCCTTTGGGCAGGTTTCAAGGTCATTCTTTATGATAATGACAGCAATTTTCGGGTTTTATTGGCTAACAGGCAAACGGTTTTGTTAACAGAAATAAAAATTT
>CAZVAY010000241.1:0-4429 GCA_964625265.1 uncultured Sphingobacteriales bacterium
TCTTTCCCGGCAATAAATGCAGCTTTTTCCTCTTCGTTATCCTTTGCTTTCAGCTCTTTACCATACAACACTTCAATGGCTCCGGAAGGCCCCATAACAGCTATTTCAGCGGTAGGCCAGGCATAATTCACATCGCCCCGCAGTTGCTTGCAACTCATAACATCGTGTGCACCACCATAGGATTTCCTAAGGGTAACAGTTACCTTGGGAACAGTGGCCTCACCATAGGCAAACATAAGTTTTGCCCCATGGATAATAATGCCACCATATTCCTGTCCGCTGCCGGGCAGGAAACCAGGTACATCCACTAAAGTGACAATGGGAATATTAAAAGAATCACAAAAACGGACAAAGCGGGCTGCTTTGCGCGAAGCATTAATGTCTAGTACACCCGCAAGAAAGTTGGGTTGATTGGCGACAATACCAACAGGCATTCCGTTAAATGTGGCAAAACCAGTGATGATATTTCTTGCATACAATCGTTGAATTTCAAGGAACTCACCTTCATCTACCACCGCATGGATCACATCCATCATATCGTATGGTTTGTTAGGATTTTCGGGGATTATATTATTCAACGAATCAACAAGCCTGTCAATTGGGTCATGGCAATCATATACTGGTGGTTCCTCCAGATTGTTTTGTGGCAGATAACTGAGTAATTTCTTTATGATGAGGATTCCTTCATTTTCATCTTCGGCATTAAAATGGGCAATACCCGACTTGGTGGAATGTACATTTGCCCCCCCCAGTTCTTCTTCGGTAATCGATTCACCTGTAACAGTTTTTACCACCTTTGGCCCGGTGACAAACATGTAGCTGGTATTTTCAGACATGATAATAAAATCGGTCAGGGCAGGTGAATAAACCGCTCCCCCCGCACAAGGACCAAAAATAGCTGAGATTTGAGGGACTACACCGGATGCGAGGATATTCCTTTCAAATATTTCGGCATAACCAGCCAGGCTCAACACCCCTTCCTGAATCCTGGCGCCACCGCTGTCATTGATACCAATAACCGGTGCTCCTACTTTCATAGCCTGATCCATTAGTTTGCATATCTTATTGGCAAATGTTTCGGAAAGGGAACCGCCAAATACAGTAAAATCCTGGGAATAAACAAAAACAGTCCTGCCATCAATAGTCCCCATGCCTGTAACTACTCCATCTCCCAGGAATTGTTTCTTTTCCAGGCCAAAATCATGGCTTCGATGCGTTACAAACATATCAATCTCTTCAAAGCTACCCTCATCACACAAGAGGTCAATTCTTTCACGAGCTGTGAGTTTCCCTTTGTTGTGTTGCGACTCAATTCTTTTTGCGCCTCCACCCAAACGGGCTTCCTGCCTCAGATCGATCAGTTTTTGAATTCGTTCTTCACTTGACATCGGATTAGATTTATTTTTTTTCACAAATTTCTGTCAAAACACCAAAAGTAGATTTGGGATGCAAAAATGCAATATCCAGCCCTTCAGCGCCCTTACGTGGACTGCTGTCAATCAACTGAACACCGTTTTTTTCTGCCATTTCCAATTGTTTTTCAATGCCATCGACCGAGAAAGCCAGATGATGTATCCCCTGCCCTTTTTTTTGAAGAAATTTTCCCACAGGTCCTTCCGGATCTGTACTGCCCAATAACTCAATTTTAGTCTGGCCAACTTTAAAAAAAGCAGTTTTAACTTTTTGATCAGGCACTTCCTCAATGGCATAGCATTCTAACCCCAGCTTTTCTTCGTAAAATCTGATTGCTTCTTCTAAATCGTTGACTGCAATACCTATGTGCTCAATATAATTTAACTCCATAATACTGATATTTTATCAATAACCAAATGTAACATAAGTCAGTAATACCAAGTATGAAAAATGTTATCTTATTAACAGCGCACTTTATCACCTCATCTACACATTGCTCATTCTAAGTAAACTGACTGGAAAATTACAAAAAAAAACAATAAGCAGTTCATAATGAACAAAGATTATTTGCTGCAGATACCTTGTGTCGTTATTTAAACAAATCAGGGTTATGGAGACATTCATTGGTTGAATATTCCCTTGGGTAACAGAAATAATAATTTTACATTTTCAGGCGGGTATGCGTACCTGCAGACCGGAATAAAAAATGATGAACCGGCTGCAGGTGTTTACACCTATGAACAATACCAGCAGGCTTCCGTTAATTTCCTTCTACATTCACTGTGGCAGCCCAAACTTTTATTTTGTCATCCCCGCTAACCCCATCAAGCACTTCGATAAAAATTCCATTTGACAGACCGGTTTTAATATATCGTTTTTCAAAAACCTGTGGTTGGGTTTCCACTTCGACATAAGGTTTGTCACTTTCAAATTGTATCAATTTTTCATTTACAGCCAGAACAGAGTCCCTCCTGTCAAGCACAATATCAGCTGTAGCACTGTAACCTGCCCTGACAAAGTAGTCTTTGGATAGTTTCAGGGAAGCCCTGATCTCAAATTGGATAGCACCGTTTTCTTCTACTCCTTTGGGTGCAATGTATTCCAGCACTGCATCGAATGCCTGGTCTTCAATGGCACCAATAGTAAGGATCAGAGGCATTCCTATTTTAAGTTTCCCCACTTCAGATTCATCAATTTTCCCTTCAAAGATCATATCGTCCATGTTGGCCACAATGGCAATTGTAGTACCTGCATTGAAATTATTGGTTTCAATAACAGAGTTGCCTTCTTCAACAGGCACATCCAAAGCCATTCCCCTGATGGTAGAGCGTACCAGTGTATTCGTTGCCGTTCCAGCCGACTTTGTAATTCCCTCTTTTACAAGTTGTAAATTATTTTCAGCAGCCTCCAATTCCTCCTTTGCCTGCTTATATTCCGCCTCATATTGCAGGTAACCGGTTTCGGAAACAACATTTTTGTTAAAAAGCTCTTTCTGTTTTTCATAATCCTTTTTTGCTTTATCAAGGTTGATTTTTGCCTTTTTTACCCGGCTTTCAGCATTGTTCAGGCTGATCATGTTAGGGATGATCTTAACCTTTGCAATAAGGTCATTTTTTTCAATCATGTCACCCGCCTCTATATAGATTTTATCAACGATCCCACTGATCTGTGGTTTTATCTCAATCTCTTTCCTTGGCTTCACCGATCCGGTAGCAACTGTTTTCCTTACTATATTGGTTATTATTGCCTGTTCGGTTTGAAATATCTCTGGCGGCTTTTGTGATTTTTTCCATAGAAAATAAAAAGTGTAAAATACTATCCCAATCAGGATCACAATGCCAATACCTCTTAAAATTCTTTTCATTAGTTTTTAATATTTAATTCTCACGAATAGCTTCAATAGGTTTTATACTTACTGCCTTCCTTGCAGGAATAACCCCGGCCAGCAAACCGGAAAATACAAGGATAAGTAATGCTTTCAAAACAATTGTAATATCGACATCCGGGTTTTTGAAGAACATAGATGAACCTCCGGTTGACTCCAAAATCCTGTTTATGGCTTCAATCACCCCAATGCCGGCAAGTAAACCAAAATAACCTGCCAGTGCTGTTAAAAAAACTGCTTCAACCAATACCTGGTTGATGATTTTATAGGGTGTAGCCCCGATTGCCCTCCGGATACCGATCTCACGAGTCCGTTCCTTGACAATGACCAACATAATGTTGCTGACACCAATTACGCCTGCCATTAATGTCCCAATACCTACAATCCAGATCAGGATGTTGATACCCATAAATAAGTTGACCATTTTCATAAACTGAACTTCCATATTGAATGAACCAAAGGCAAATTCATCATCCGGATGTATATCATGTCTTCTTGCCAGCAGTGCTTTAACTTTCTCCTCAACCAGGGAAACGGGTATATTTTCTTTGGATGTAATCGAAAACCATCCCACCAGGTTACCGTAATTAAATGCCCGCTGAAAAGTGGTGAACGGCACAAATATCGTTTGCAGTTCCCGTTCAGCCCTTTCTTGTGATTCAGAAGTGAAGACTCCAACTACCTTGTAGTAAACACCCGATATTCGGATATATTGACCTATGGGATTGTCATTATTCTCAAACAGCACTTCCCGGACACGGTCACCGATGACACAGATTTTTCGTTTTTCAAGAATATCGAAGCGGTTAATAAACCTGCCCATGGTTATTTTTTGAGGCTGGATGAGATTAAACTCAGGGAAATCACCATTTACTTCAAATGCCCCGCTTTTCAACCCACGAACGACTGTCGCTGTATTTCTATGGCCACCCAACTGGTTCCGCGGAGCAATGATATCTACTTCAGGAATGTTGTCTTTTATCGCCTGGATGTCTTCATTGGTAAAGTTATAATATCGGCCTCGTGGAAATCCGTGATACGGGATTGTTGTCCTGTTTGTCCAAATAAACACCGAATTTGTGGCCATGTCCCCCATCTCGCTGGTAGTACCATTTTTGAGGCCGTTACCTG
>CAZVAY010000242.1:0-4420 GCA_964625265.1 uncultured Sphingobacteriales bacterium
ACAGATATCGCCATTGGCCTTGCGCTTCTTCTTGGATTCCGGATTCCCCTGAACTTCAACTCCCCTTACAAGGCTCGTAATATTGCTGATTTCTGGCAACGTTGGCATATTTCTATGACAAGCTGGTTCAGGGATTACATTTTTATGCCAGTTGCTTTTAAATTTTCAAAAGGACTGAAAAAACAAAAATACGGAGTTATTAAAGCCGATTATATCATTTACTTTTTTGCTGCACTCTTTACCTTTTTGGTTACAGGGCTCTGGCATGGTGCAGCCTGGCGGTTTGTGCTGTGGGGTGGCATCCATGGTGTTTGGCTTGTTGCACACCGGTTCTGGATAACGCATATTCGCAAAAAGAAGAAAAAAAGCAGTGTTAACAGGTTTTTCTCTATTCTGTTTACATTTATCCTTGTAAACCTGATCTGGGTATTTTTCAGGTCACCCGATATGACCCACATCAACAATATGTTCTACCAGGTTATCCATGATTTTGGATGGAGCCTTATTCCTGAAATGCTTGTTGCCTACAAGAACATTTTCATCCTCATTTCCATTGCCTATATAATTCATTGGCTGTCCACAGGAATAAAAACAAAATACCAGGGATGGTTTGCTGCAACCCCTGTTTGGTCCAAAGTATTAATAGCAGCTATAACCATTATTGGCTGCTATCAGGCTATCTCGGCAGGTTCGCAACCCTTCATTTATTTTCAGTTTTAATATCGGAATTCCCGGGCTCTTCCTGTTCTGTCAATCTTAGGTTCTGTACAGGTTTTAGGCACCTGCCCAGGTCTTATTTTTAATGTTAAAGAAAACTTTATTTTTTTAGGTTAAAAATGACTTTTGTAATAAATTGATTATCTGGGGGTTTTGACACTCCAAAACTTTTTTCAAAAAATTTGTCGCAAAATCCGGTTTTTCGCTATTAATATATAGAAGCCCATCATTAATTAATAAGAAAAATGGAACCAACCAACAAATGGCATAATAGAACTATCATTGTCGTAGAGGATGAGTCAATGAATTTTACTCTTATTTCATACAGTTTAAAAAAAACCGGTGTCAACCTGGTCTGGGCGAAAAACGGGAAGGAATGTGTCAACCTGATTTCCAGAAACCACAGGACTTTTGACATGATCCTTATGGATATTCAAATGCCCGAAATGAATGGTATTGAGGCCTCCAGATGGATCCGTGATGCAAAAAAAAGAATCCCGATCATTATGCAGAGTGCATACGTTAATGATTACCGTGGCAACAAACACATCGCTGATTTGTTTGATGATTTCCTCCCAAAACCATTCAGGCCAACAGACCTGATAAGAGTTGTAAGTAAATTTTTTGACACACAGCAGGAATTGGTATGAAATAATTCCGGCAAGCTAAGTTCATGATGGGCCTAAGGCAAATTATCCCGTTTGTAATACTGGAATATGATTTTGCTGTGTGGATAAAAACCTGCAATGTTCAAAAGAATATAATTAGATAAAAGCCAGGCAGCCCTATTTTCGTGAATTAACTTAATCAGGTTTAAATTCAAGAAACAAGCTGCGGTGAATGAATCATACAGAATCATAGAAAAGCAAGGGAAAGTCAACCTCTTTGAACTACCCAATAAACTCAGGTTGGCCTACAGTCAGAAACCAGGTTTATTAAACGTTTACTGTGGTATTATGATTAATACCGGAAGTAAAGATGAACATAATGGGATCAACGGTATTTCGCATTTTATTGAACATACTATTTTCAAGAAAACAAAGAAACGTACAGCCTACCAGATATTATCCAGGCTTGAATCGGTGGGTGGTGAAATAAATGCATATACCACGCGGGAAAACACCTGTTATTATGCTGTTGCAGAGAAAAAATATTTCAACAGGGTGATGGAGTTGTTACAAGACCTGGTTTACCAGTCACAATTTCCCGAAAACGAACTCGAAAAGGAAAAGGGCGTTATTGAAGAAGAAATTGAGATGTACCTTGACAACCCTGACGAAACTATTCATGATCATTTTCATGCTGAAATATTTGGTAGCCATCCATTGGGATTGCCCATCTTAGGAACCCGGGATAGCCTGCGGAAAATCTCACGAAATGATATTATTAGCTACCTTCGAAAGAATTATTCAACTGAGAATACTATTATCTCAGTTTGCGGGAGTATGAACCCTCAAAGGTTTATTGATACCGCTTGTAAATATTTCTCAGAAATACCATCCTCAACATATTCGAAAGAAAATCATTCAGGTTTAAATTTGAAATCCGGCTTTAACAAGTCCTTAGAAAAAGATTATCAACAGGTACATTGTGTGATAGGTGTACCTGCATTCCCGGTTTACAATGAACAAAAATATCCCCTGATTGTATTGAACAATCTGCTGGGTGGAGACTGGATGAGCAGCAGGCTGTTTATGTCTGTCAGGGAAAAACACGGGCTGGTTTACAACATCAACACCAGCCTGAACCTGTATCAGGCTGCAGGCTTGTACCTCATTCATTTTGCCACCGACAAAAGTAAACTGGATAAGGCAATGAAGCTGGTGAACAAGGAAATAGAAAGAATTAAAACTGCCAGGGTAAGCAGGCATGAACTCAACCGGACCAAAAGACAGATCATGGGACAATATTCCATTATGGCTGAAAATAATCTTTGGCTGATGTTGAACCAGGCTAAATCGGTATTGAATTACAACAAAGTTACTGACAGGGACCAATATTTTTCAAAAATTGAACATGTAAGCGAAGAGGATATTTCCAATCTGGCCAATAAGTATCTTTCATCTGACAAATTGTGCACATTGATATACCAAAACCCCTGATGAAATTTATATCTTTGAATTATGAAAATTGCGTGTTATGAATAAGTTATACAGATATTTACTCCTCACCGTTATCACAGCCTCACTGGTAGCATCGTGCGGCATAGGGAAAAAATCATCTACGCCTGTTTATATTGACCCGTTATTAAACAAAACCGACAATGAATTAACACCTACAGAAAAATATATCAAGAATTACCGTGATATCGCCATTTCTGAAATGGAAAGAACAGGTGTACCAGCAAGTGTCACACTGGCGCAAGGGATTCTTGAATCAGGAAACGGCAATAGTTTCTTAACCAAACAAGCCAATAATCACTTTGGGATCAAGTGTGGCGGTTGGGCTGGTGATGAAATTTATATGGATGATGACAAGGAAAATGAATGTTTCAGGAAGTATAAATCTGCTGCTGAATCTTATGCAGACCATTCCGATTTTCTCCGTTCGAACCCACGCTACGAAAGCTTGTTTGCATTAGAAAAAACCGACTATAAAGCATGGGCAAAGGGTTTAAAAGAAGCCGGTTACGCTACCCGGAGGAACTATGCAGAATTATTGATTGACATTATCCAGAAAAATGATCTGGATATGTATGACATTAAGGCCATTTATAAACAACCCGCCTCAGACAAAAACCCTGGTTCCGGGCAATCATTTAAATATAATGGGATTACTGCGTACGAAGTTAAAAAAGGCGAGACTTATCAAAGTATTGCCTCCAAATTCAAAATGGACGTTCCTACCCTGCTTTCTTACAACGATCTGGATTCAGAAATTCCGCTTCTTGCCGGTGCCATTTTATACCTTAAACCTAAAAAAACCAAAGCAAAAGAATCATATCATATCGTTAAAGAGACAGACAATATTTATAAAATATCACAGGAATATGGTATTAAACTGGCCAGCCTGTTACAATTCAATATGCTAAATGATGGTGACGAACCGGCAGTTGGAGAAATTCTTTATTTAAAAAATTCAAGGAAAGAACCACCCGAATTAAGGGTCATTATCGAAACCAGGCCGGATGAACAAATTAATGAATTGGAAGACCTTGTAAAAGAAAATGACAATGAACTGATCACCATTGAGCCCGATACAGAGCTGACTAAAGCACCGGAGCTCAACGAAACCGGTTTTGAAGAAGTAACACCAACCAATAAACCGGAGATAACCCCTGTTAAAGGCAATGAGGTCATAACTACCGAAAAGAAAGTGGAAGATATTCTCAAAGAAGCTGACAATGAGAATCCTTATAAAAATATCGCAGAAACCAAACCAGTAGTAAAGGAAACAAAAACTGTAAAAACAACACCGGCAACTAAGGTTGATTTTCATTTTGTTCAAAAGAGTGAAACATTGTACTCTATCAGCAAAAAATATCATGTTACTGTTGCCGATCTTCAAAATTGGAACAAACTTTCAGGTAACAGCATTGATGTTGGCGACACGCTGATCATAAAAACCCAAACCAATGAACCTGCTCCTGAAGTTTCTAAAAAACCTGTATCCTCCAATGCGGTTGTAACCGAGCCTGCAGAAATGGGTCAGGGAGGTGATACCCTGTTTCATATTGTCAAACCGGAAGAATCGCTATATACCA
>CAZVAY010000243.1:0-4417 GCA_964625265.1 uncultured Sphingobacteriales bacterium
TACCCCATTTTTTTAAAGTTTTTTTTCTGTGGGGTTTTAGCTATGGGATTTGAGGAAAAAAAGGTGCGTTTTGAGCTATTCAAACCCTGCGGGATTGGTGATAAGATTCCTCAAATAATAATTGTCTTTTTGATTCTTGTCTGGCTAACGGCTCCAGCTATTTGCTCATCTCCTAATGCCCGTCTCCAATTACTTTCAGCTTATCCCCTGTCTGCTCAACAATTTTACGGAGATACCATTCCGGGTAACCGGGTTGGTCAGGTGATACGGGATAACCTGTTTCGGTGCGTAAAAACTCACCGTCTTTCTCTTTCTTGATGTTGCCGTCCATGTATTTGGTAAACAACCATTCGCCCAGGGTGCGCCAGCGGTTGACGGTATTTTCAGCCTGATTGACCGAATAGTTGGTTATGAATTCAATGGCCAGGGCGGGGTCTTTTTCGTAAAGTTCCTTGGCGGCCTTGTCAATAACCGGGGCCATAGTAATATATTTCTCCTCGAGCTCAGTCTGTACTGCCCTGACATCCTTGATGATATAACTGTAGCGGGTGTAAGTCCAGTTCGACACAAAATTAAATACCCAGAAAGCGGCATCCCAGGTAAAGGTCAGCAGGTCGCCATTGCCTTCTTTGTAAGATTCGGGTACTTTTGTCATTCCGCAATACATAGGGTTGTAAACAGTGGTATTGGCATCATCTACACCAAACCAGTGGATTCCACCAATGGGGTCGGGTAGCCAGTCGCGGGATTGCGACACAAAGGAAAAACCGGTTTGTTGGGTAGAAGCTGCCCTTTCATTGCAATAGCTTTCACCATCGACTTTCCATGTCAACGGCCTCCAGCGATACGGCAATCCCCATGGGCCTGCGCCCAGGTCTTCCGACATATCCAAATCAGTTCCTTCCAGGTGGTCCCGCATAAAGGTCATGACGTCATACAAAGCGATTTTTTTATCCGGTTTGACCCACAAGGGCATCCTGTTCGAAGCGAAACCATGGGACTCATCATGTTCAATTTTACCGGAAGAATAATCCAGGTATTGATCCATGCCGGATTTAACACTTTTGAAAAAGCTCCAAACCCTTATCTCACAAAACCGGGCTCCGCCAAATCCTACGGGTGCATATACATCTGAAAAACTGAATTCACTTTTCTTTCCTTTGAACCAGCCTTTGTCAACTGCAAAGGATACTACATCGGGGCAATGAAAGACAGTTTGCTTTTTATTGAACCAGTCATTTTTCTTCTGAAATTCAAAATTAGTAATCCGTGCCTGGTTGGCATGTGCACATACATAACCGTCCGGTATCTGCAAGGCAACCCACAAGGCCCCTTTTTCACCTTCCCCTTTTCCTATGATCTCGAATATCCATGCTTCGTCCTTGTCGGTAATCGAAAAGGATTCACCCTCGCTGTAATAGCCATATTCATCCACCAATTCTGAGATAACTTTGATGGCTTCGCGTGCTGATTTGGCTCTTTGCAGTGCCAGCCACATCAGGCTGCCATAGTCAATGATGCCGCTATGCCCTTCTGCCAGTTCGTGGCGGCCACCATAGGTTGTTTCACCAATCGATACCTGGTGTTCGTTCATATTTCCGACCACAGAATAGGTGTGGGCCACCTGTTTGATCTGACCCAGGTGTTTATGTGTATCCCATTCAATAATGTCAACCATGGTACCCTCAGGGTAATCTTTGGCAGGCTTGAAATACAATTCTCCAAAAAGAACATGGGAGTCTGCTGCATAGGTCATCATGACCGAGCCATCTGTGGAAGCGCCTTTTGTGATGATAAAATTGGTACATCCTGACAGTTGGTTATTTAACCAAAAGATGGAAACGAGGAAAAGAAAGGCAATTTTGAATTTCATTGTAAAAGTCTTTGATTGTTTCTAAAGCTGGCAAAGATATAATAAAGAGACGATTCGAAAAAACAGGAAAGCTTTAAAATAAAGTTCACCGGAAACTCAATTCTGTTAATTTTGCCTGAATAAAAAACTGCCAATCTGAATTATTTATGGATTTATTAACCGGGGTTCTTGCAAAGGCTATATTGATCACAAGCTTTGTATTTGTGATGATGCTGGTTATTGAGTTTGTTAACGTACAGACAAATGGCATCTGGCAGCGCAATATCCTCAACAAAAAATGGAAAAGGTATTTGTTGAGCACGGTCTTAGGGCTTATTCCCGGTTGCCTGGGAGCCTATACATCGGTGGCACTTTTCTCTCATAACCTGATCAGGCTCGGGGCTATTTCGTCTACCATGATCGCCACCACCGGTGATGAAGCATTCTACATGCTGGCAGTGATGCCACAGAAAGCATTTCTTCTGATGGGTATCCTTGGCATCATCTCATTACTGACAGCAATTATAACAGACAGGATGAGTTCGCTGAACCGTTACTTGCCAAAATTCAGGGAAACTACCCTACCCCTGCATGTTGACAGCGACTGCAAATGCTTTGATAATGGTAAACTTCGAACTTCAGAGATTCATTTCAGATGGAAAAGGACCCTTCTGATCGCCATCCCCCTGATACTGCTGATCCTGGTCGTGGCCGGTATTGTGGAAGACGAGGAAAGTTCGTGGATCAGAGCTACCCTGATTATAACATCTGTAGCCGGTATCGTGATCATGTTGATTACACCCGACCATTTTATCAATGAACACCTGTGGCATCACCTGGTACGAAAACATGTTCACCGGATATTTTTATGGACACTGGGCACCTTACTCGTGATCTACCTCCTCTCTTCTTTTATCGACCTGGAAAACATCATTACCAATAACCTCTACCTGGTATTGCTGATAAGTATTTTGATTGGTATTATTCCCACTTCGGGCCCTCACCTGGTTTTTGCCACTATGTTTGTACAGGGGTTGTTGCCATTCAGTATTTTACTGGCCAACTCCATTGCTCAGGACGGCCATGGGATGATACCGCTACTGGCCGAATCAAAAAAGGCGTTTGTTTTGGTGAAGCTCATCAATGTAGTCGTAGCCCTGCTTGTTGGCTCACTGGCATTTCTTTTAGGATTTTAGTTTCAAATCAGCTTTTTTATAGCTTTGTAAAAATAAATTATGTCTCAATATCTTTTCGGACCGGTACCCTCACGCAGGCTGGGATTGTCACTCGGCATTGACCTTGTCCCTCACAAAGTTTGTCCGCTGAACTGTGTCTATTGTGAATGCGGGGCCACAACAAGGCTCACCACCGAAAGAAAAGAATATGTCCCAACCGCAGAGGTTCTTAGCGAACTCCGTCATTTTCTGCAAAACAATCCTGCTCCCGATATCCTGACTTTCAGTGGGGCGGGTGAGCCTACCCTGCACAAGGATTTTGGATTTATTTTGAAATCAATCCATCAGGAATTTCCGGAAATTCCGGTTGCCGTCTTAACCAACGCTATAACCCTGGTGGATTCTCAGGTCAGGGACGAACTGCAACCAGCCGGTATTGTTTTACCATCCCTTGATGCTGCCAGTCAGGAAACATTTAAGAAAATAAACAGGCCGGCCAAAGGCATTGCTGTAGAGGATGTTATTGAGGGTTTAATCCTGTTCCGTAATGATTTCAAAGGCGAAATATGGTTGGAAATACTTATTCTGCCAGGCTACAATGACAGCCTAAAAGAACTTGACAGCTTTAAAAAGGTATTGCCTCAAATCAAGCCGGACAAAGTACAACTCAACACCCTTGATCGACCGGGAACAGTGGCAGGACTCCAACCGGCAGGATATGCAGAACTCATGTCTATACGGGATTACCTGGGAGTGGAAAATATGGAGATTGTTGCCAAACAAAAAATTACAAAACGGGACCAAGTGGGTAAACTTCTTGAGAGCAGGATTGCCAATACCATATCCAGGCGCCCCTGCACCGTAGAAGACCTGTCGGAAATGCTGGGAATTAGCGAAAATGAAGCTATCCGGGCTATTGAGATATTGTCAGGACAAGGGAAAATTGAAGCTTCAAAACAGGAGAGAGGAGTGTTTTACAGATTGAAAACGATTCAATAAGAAATTCAATACTTCCGTTTTTTATCAAGCACAAATGCAACACCCAGGGTAGTAAAAAAACCACTCCAGCTTACCTTTACAGTTTCCCCACTTGAACCATTCACGTAAAAAGTCTTATAACCGGTGGAACTTGATGGATCCCGATGTGTTTCATTGATTGAAATAAACCTATACCCTAAACGGGTGTTCACGATAAAGTGTTCACCCAACCAGTAATCCAGGCCGGTGGAGAAAAGCCCACCTAATCCAAAAGCAAATGATTCTTCATAGTAATTTGTTCCAACTGAAACACTCCCTCCCATCATACCCAAACACAGACCGGGTTGAGCGACAATGAATAAGTTCTTTTTGTCATTAATTGCTCCTGCATACGACAAAGCTAAATTCATAA
>CAZVAY010000244.1:0-4412 GCA_964625265.1 uncultured Sphingobacteriales bacterium
GAATTCTCCGACAATCTGAAAGGCAAAATACTCCTGGTACCTGAAGTAGATAAACATGAAAGCGGTAAGTACAAAAAATTCAACAACAAAACGGAAGAATGGCTGAAAGAAAACTGGAAACTGACAGGCTACCAGTTTATTAAATACAGAAAAGAATTAAACGAAAAAATCCAGGCTGAATCCTTCAACGGGTATTATTTCAGGACATTTAAAATGAAAACCGCCAACCCCAAACTTTTGTACAATTATTATGTTTTAGTTCAACCCTCCAACCAAATGGTCATTTATGATTTCCTTGGAAAAAAAAGGCTGACAACCGGAAACCTGAAATATATCCAGGGGCAGGTTGAAAGCTGGCTTTATGAATTTATGGATCAGAAAAAAAGGAGGGAAATTGAACAAAAAATGCAGGCTGAAATCAACAAACAGGCAGCGGCCAAATTGAAAACCAAAAATGCCTCACCCAAAAAAGCAGCGCCTAAACAAACAAAACCCAAACCCGTAAAACAAACACCGGCCAAAGACAAAAAGAAAGGTAAAATAAGCGAAAAAAAATAAGCCGGGATCTACATTTCTGGACCAACCCCATGAAGTATCCTTCTCTGTTAATTACCCTGATATTTATTGTCTCTCATGTTTTGGGACAGCAACAAGTTGATAAACCACATCTTGATCCGGCAAATACCCTTGTTATTGAAAACAACAACCCAGTGGACAGGGTTTCACCTTATCAGGGCAACCTTAACTTAAACTGGTCATTTGAAATCAGTACGCCAAAATCTGGTTTTATCCATGATGTACCTGACCCGGTAAAACTCAGAAAAGTCAAAACAGAAAAAACATTATTGAAGCAAAATAATCATATTGTTCGAGTCCGGGATTACCGCAAGTCAACGACTGACCCTCCCTTAGTATTTTCCTCCTTCGATGCCAATGTGAGCATACACAACTCCCCAACTGACAATACTTTCGCTATATCCAACGAAGGCATCATTGTCAGTGCTATCAATTCGAAAATCGAGTATTATTCACCGGAAAATAAACGTACCTACAGCAAATCCTTCTATGATTTTTTTGCCGACCAGACCCTGACAGGTATTTTGTACGACCCCAATCTACTATTCGACCCCCTGTATAACCGGTTTATTTTTGTCGTGTTGCATGGCAATTCATCTTCAGATTCAAAATTGCTGCTTGCTTTTAGCAAAACATCAGACCCGGCAGATGGCTGGAACCTTTATCAAATGCCATTTAAAGATATCAACCCTTCGGTTTACGCCAATAAATGGATTGATTTCCCAAGAATAGGCATTTCCACCAACGAGCTGTTTGTATCGGTCAATATATTCTATGACAATGAAGGAGGTTTTTATAAGCCGCTGTTATTCCAGGTGAATAAAAATGACGGATATGAAGGCAAGGCTGTCAGACGTAAAATATGGGACAATATAAGAACACAAAACAATAAAGTTCCTTTCACCCTGGTACCGGTTTCTTACGGTCACAACGGTAACATCGGGCCGGGAATTTATCTGGTATCCAACGAAAATGATGGCAGTAACAAGATCCATCTTTTTGAGATTACCAACGAAATGCAGAACGGCCCCCAGGTGATTGCCAAAACCCTGTCTACTGAATCCTATGAGATTTCAGGTGATGCCTTGCAAAAAGGCTCCAAAACAGGTTACGACCCCGGTGTACTGAACACAGGCGATTGCCGCATCCAGACTGCCTTTTATTACAGTGACAATATACACTTTGTGTTTAACGGAGATGCAGGAAGTGGTTACAGCGGTATTTTTTATTACCGGCTGAATGTCAGGAACGATAACCTGGAACGGCTTGTAATACCCAAAACCGGTTATGACCTTGCTTTTCCTTCTGTTGTTTCCTCATCGCCTGAAAATTCCCATGAGCAAGATGTCCTGATATCATACCTTATTTCCAATAAAGACGGTTATCCGGGTTTTGGCGTTTTCAGGGTGGATGAGCAAATGAATTATTCCGACCTTGTCACGATTGCCGATGGTGACGACTATGTCGATATCCTGGGCGATGTGGAACGCTGGGGAGATTATACCACCCTGCAACGAAAGTACAATACTTCCGCACCCATCATCTGGGCCAGTGGATGCAAAGCGACCAACTACCGGAATTTTTCCACCGTACCGGCAACAATTGTCAGTAATACCTGGGTCAGTGTGTTGGCAGAACTGGCCGACAACAAAACAAATTCGACAGAAGGGCAGGTAGCTTCAACCGGCCAAACAGCCATATTTCCCAATCCTGTTTATAATGGTCGATTTACATATAAATTTCAGGTTCCGGAAAAAGGAAGGTACGCAGTTGAAATTGTTAACCTGAACGGAAAAACCGTCAAAACACTATTTTCAGATGTGATTTCAGCAGGTACAGTCAGGCTGGCTTTCAACAGGCTGGTATTGCCTGATGGCAATTATATTTTAATAGTCAAAAACCAAAATCAAATTTTACAACATGAAAGCTTTGTTGTGGTTCATTAATGTTATGCTGTTAATGGTGCTGGCGACCGGCTGTCAGTGCCAGAAAAAGCCTGTTTCGAAAACAGATGAGCCTCGACAAACCGATATTGTGCCCTCCAGCATGGTTATTACACTGGATTCTACACAAGTCAACCAAAAGATAAATAAGGAAGGGACAGCCATTATCCACCAGGGGCCCGGCCAAACCAAAATTGATTCAATCAAAGCTGTGAAAAATAAATTGAAAACTAAATAATCAGACAAATGGAAAAAATAAAACAATACATTGAAGCCAATAAAGAGCGTTTTTTAGACGAACTTTTCGGATTGATCAGGATACCTTCTATCAGTTCAGAATCGGATCACAAAGACGATATGGTTAAAGCAGCAGGATACTGGAAAGACAGCATTCTGAATGCCGGAGCCGACAAAGCCGAAATTTATCCTACACCCGGCAACCCGGTGGTTTATGGAGAAAAAATGATTGACCCTTCCCTGCCAACCGTGCTGGTTTATGGCCACTATGATGTGATGCCCGTTGACCCCATCGACAAATGGGATACGCAACCGTTTGAGCCTGTTGTCAAAGACGGAATTATTTACGCCCGTGGTGCTGATGACGACAAGGGACAGGCCTTTATGCATGCCAAAGCTTTTGAAAGCCTGGTAAAAACAGGTTCTCTGCCCTGCAATGTCAAATTTATGATCGAAGGTGAGGAAGAGATCGGTTCGGTAAACCTGGGCAAATGGTGTGAAGAAAACAAGGATATGCTTACGGCAGATGTGATCCTTGTCAGCGATACCTCCATGCTGGCGGCAGACATGCCTTCGGTAACCACAGGATTGCGCGGCCTGGCCTATTGGGAAGTAGAAGTGACAGGGCCCAACAAAGACCTGCATTCTGGTTTGTTTGGTGGTGCCGTGGCCAACCCCATCAATGTACTCACAAAAATGATCGCTTCACTGACTGATGATAAGGGTAAGATCACTATTCCCGGATTTTACGATGATGTGCTGGTGGTAACGGATGAAGAACGTGCCCTGATGGCCAAAGCACCCTTTAATCAGGAAGAATACAAAAAAGCCATTGATGTAGAAGAACTGGCAGGAGAAGAAGGATTTTCCACTATGGAAAGGACCGGTATCCGCCCATCACTGGATGTATGTGGCATCTGGGGAGGCTACACAGGCGAAGGTGCCAAAACAGTGTTGCCCTCAAAAGCCTATGCCAAGATATCCACCCGCCTGGTACCACACCAGAACCATGAAAAAATAGCCGACATGTTTGCCCGGCACTTTAAATCCATTGCACCGAAATCGGTGAAGGTAAACGTAAAAACCCTGCATGGCGGCCAGGCCTATGTTTGCCCCATTGATATTCCTGCCTACAAGGCAGCAGAGAAAGCCTACTTCGACATTTACGGAAAACAAGCCGTGCCGGTGCGTAGTGGTGGTAGTATTCCGATTATATCCACTTTTGAACAGGTGCTTGACATCAAATCAGTATTGATGGGTTTTGGCCTTGAATCGGATGCCATTCATTCACCAAACGAGAACTATCCCCTGCAACAGTTTTATAACGGTATTGATGCCATTACAAGGTTTTACCATTACTTTGCTGAGATCATGAAATAAAAAGCAGCCAACTATTAGTGTTACGTTTTTTTAGGATTAGTGCCCGGAATAACTCCCTTTGGCATTGATAATTTGTGTTTTAAGAACGATACAAAACAAAATAATTAAAATAAAAGTCAGGCAGTAGTAATGAATTCGTTCAATGGCCATCACCTCCCGGCCAGAAACCTCAACTGTGTATCAAACTATTATTAATAATTGCTTAGAGTTGCCGATACTTATCATTATTCAATAACAACAAAATGTTTTCCCGGAATTTTAATGGATGTAACTTTG
>CAZVAY010000245.1:0-4397 GCA_964625265.1 uncultured Sphingobacteriales bacterium
CGCTATGGAAATGTTGCGCTGGATACAGGAACACTGCCAATTGATCATTGTATCCGATACTTTTGAGGAATTTGCCAAACCCCTGCTGGCTCAGCTTGGCTATCCCACCATGCTCTGCCACAACCTGACTACGGATGCCCGGGGGACTATTACCCAATACAACATCAGGCAGAAAGACCCCAAAAGACAAGTCATCAAAGCATTGCACAACCTGAATTTCAAAGTGATCTCCTTTGGCGACTCCTATAATGATATCTCCATGCTGGAAGAAGCAGACCAGGGCATTTTGTTTAAATCACCCGGTAAAGTCATAAAAGATTATCCGCATTTTCCGGTAGCCCAAACCTATCCGGAACTAAAAGCCCTGCTCTCAAAATATTTAAAAGAAATTCAATAACAATTCAACAATGACAACCGGAAAAGTCATGCTGGTAACAGGGGCCTCAGGCGGAATTGGAAGTGCCATTGCTTTGCTGGCAGCCCAAAGAGGTTGCCGTGTTGGCCTGCACTACCACACAAACAAGGAAAAAGTGGAAAACCTGCTCGACAAAATGCCCGGTAAAGGCCATTTTACCCTTTCAGCCAACCTGAACCATGCGAAAGAAACAGAAAACCTGGTCAGGCAATGTCAGGAACGAGCCGGGAAAATTGATATTTTGGTTAACAATGCAGGTATCTACCAACCTGTGCCTTTCGACTCGGCCACCACGTATAAGTACCTGACCAATTTTAAAAAGACCCTTTACATCAACCTGTTTGCCCCTGCCCTGCTTTGTTTTGAAACAGCCAGGCTCATGGAATCCAAAGGGGGTTGCCGTATTGTTAATATCAGTTCACGTGGCGCCTTCAGGGGTGAACCCGATGCGTGGGCTTATGGTAGTGCCAAAGCAGGCCTCAATGCACTGGGCCAGTCCATGGCTAAGGCACTGGGTGGAAAAAACATATTTGTTTTCACAGTGGCCCCCGGATTTGTTGAAACTGAAATGAGTAAACCCTATATGAAAGGAGAACAGAAGGAAAGCATCCTGGGCCAAAGCCCCCTGCACCGGGTAGCCTCACCCGAGGAAGTGGCTGGCACAGCTATCTATTGCGCCCTTGACGCACCGGATTTTATGACCGGAAGCATTATTGACATCAACGGTGCTTCGTACCTGAGAAGCTAATCCAATCCAAATGTGTATTTTTGTTACAAATAATTCCTGTGAAACTGATCATTATCAACGGCCCCAATCTTAATTTACTGGGGAAAAGGGAACCTGAGATTTACGGTACTACCTCCTTTGAAGATTACTTTCAAAAGCTGAAAAATATGTTTTCTGAGATTAGCCTTGAATATTTTCAAAGCAATCACGAAGGTGAACTGATTGATAAAATACAGCAATGCGGTGATTCGTATGATGGTATCCTTCTCAATGCAGGAGGTTATACGCACACCTCAGTAGCCCTTGCAGATGCAGTGGCCGCAATAACAGCACCCCTTATTGAGATACACATTTCCAACATCTATGCCCGCGAACCTTTCAGGCACAAATCGCTGATCTCACCATACGCCAGGGCAGTTGTTGCCGGCTTCGGCCTTGAATCATACAAGCTGGCAATTCAGGGGCTTACCGAAGCAACCCAATAATAACCCAGCAAATCATTTATTCACATATAGGGTAAAATAAAACTTGGTTTGGAAAAAATATTAGTCAATTTTGAACTATTATTGGTTACAGGTGTAAAAGCTTGAAATGCTGAAAATGAAAAAATATCTTCTTATTATCATACCCATCCTGCTTGCATTTTCCGGCTTATCCCAGGAGATAGTATATTCCCGGCCTTATATTTCAAAAGAAAAGTTGCCCTATTACCTGGATGAAATGGCTACCTTTCGGAATATTACCAGGCCGTCACAGCTTTTGCGTTATTACGAATTGTGCCGTTATATTTACCTGGTTTCGCCTGAAGATTTTAACCGCCTCAACCTGGCTTCGACCATGGATTCCATTGTAAATTCAGTACAAAAAACACCCAATTCGACTTTTGAATCCAACCTGCTTCTTTACATGCACAATGAATTCTCAAAAGAATTCTTACCCAATCTTTTAAAGGCATCCGAGTTACAACCAGGGAACCCTGTGGTTTTGGAAAAACTGATCGACTACTATTATTATTACAGCAACACAAAGGCTTTAATACCTGTTTTGGCCAAACTCAGGGCCAGCGGTATCATCCCCGGTTTTATATTTGATTATAGCAGGGATGTTTTAAGATCTGTAGAAACCGGAGGAATATTGTTTACCAATGGTTATTTCGACACTTATCCCCTATTGATACTTCAAAACCTGGAGAATGTCAGGAAGGATGTTAAAATAGTCCCTTTATTCAGTTATCTTGTGGCTACCGGTTACCGGGTCAACCTGCAGGAGCTCAACAAGCTGGATCTGGTGAATTTCCTGAGCCGTAAATATGACAATGTTCCGGTTTACTTTCCATTAACTATGGACAAATCCATCCTGAAAGTCTACACCAACGACCTTTATTTAACAGGGCTTGCTTTGAAGTACTCTCCAACGGAGGAAATATCATACTCCTTGCTTGCTGAGGCTTTTGATCATTTTTCCATTAATGAATTCGGTTCTGCCGATAAGAATGACCTTTCTCCTGCTCATGAAGAATTATTGACTCATTTGGCCAATAATTACCTGGTTCCGCTTTTTACGCTGGAGGATTATTACGACCAAAACGGGAACGTTGACGGCTACAACAAAGTATCGGAATTGACTGATTGGATAGCCTCAATTTGCCACAAAGACGCTTTGGTTGCTAAAAGAAGATCGGTCAAACATATTACCCGTTAACCCATGGACCTGGTCAAAGTAAAATATGGGAACAAAAGCGATGAAGCCCTGATGAAGCTTGTTCAAAAAGGTGACAAAAAAGCGTTTGAAACCATTTATGACCGGTATGCCAGCCGAATGACAAACTATTTCTACCGTATGCTGTGGCAGGACAAGGAAAAAGCATTGGATTTTACACACGACATTTTGTTGAAGATCATTGAAAAACCGCATTATTTTGACACCAACAGGAATTTTAAAACATGGATATACTCGGTGGCTAACAATATGTGCAAGAATGAATACAAACGACACCAGGTTCATAACACGCGTAGCTCAAACATGGAGAATGTGATGCATGTACACAAACAAAAGCCCGATGAAGGCAGCCAACACGATTCTAAAGCATTTTACCAGGCGCTTTTAAGGGAATTGAATAAGATTGAAGAAAACCAGCGTGAAACATTTATCCTTCGCTATTTTGATGAGCTTAGTATCAAAGAGGTCAGTGAAATACAGGGCATATCCGAAGGAACTGTCAAATCAAGGCTGTTTTATTCACTTAAAAAGATCAGCCCGGCACTCCGGGAGTACGAATTCCTGAAAACAACTTCTCTCAACTTTCAAAATTCAAGGCCATGAACAAGGATGATAAATACCGCCCTGAAAACATTGAAAAACTTCTAAAAACAAAATCATTTGACGAATTGCTTGATTCCGAAAAGGCTTATGTTTTGGCTTATATCGATTCCAGGGAGGAATATGATGAAATGCGGGCGCTGCTTACAGGAATTGAAAGTGTTGCTCTTGAAGAAGCAAATACCCTATCACCCGGGGATGATTTCAGGAATAATGTATTAAATGAATTTGATAAGAGAGTAGCTGTTACAAGAGGATTTTGGTTTAGCCTGAACCAATTATTGGCAGGCATTGCCATGTATGTTAAAAATTCATTCAGCAAGCCTGTTTACAGGAACCCGGTATTGCAATATGCCCTTGCTGCCTCAGTCATAGTCGTGGGATTTTTCATCATTCAAAATCAAATAAAAAAAGATAACCATGTACAATTGACCTATGACAAGCAGCAGGTTAACCAGGAAATAGAAAAACCGGAAGAAGCTGCCACCTTGGGGAAAAAACAAATTGAAAATATAAATAAAACTGAAACGCAGGCTGTTACTGAGCCTAACGAAGTTAACAAACAGATTGCGAATGAGGTGGATATACCTCAGGAAGAAAACATTTTGGATGATGACCTGGAAGTTACCGTACCGGTGGAGGATGAAAACGAAGAAAGAGCCGAATTCAATGAAGCCGGTAAAACGAATAACCGGACAGTAACCGAAGAGGCAGTTAAAAATATTGATATCCAGCCTGTTTTGGTTGAAAATGAAGTTTATGAAAATAAAGCATTAAGGGCTGCCGTAAAAACAAAGGTGGACAAAGCGCCAGCCATGGTTGACAATACCCTGATCCTAAAAGAGGTGGTAAAGTCGATGATGCCTGTTTCAAAGGATCCGGAAATATTGAAAATCCTGTTTACAACATGGTAATTATCCGGGTGTTGTGGTGCAT
>CAZVAY010000246.1:0-4394 GCA_964625265.1 uncultured Sphingobacteriales bacterium
GAATCAGGCTCTGGAAAAACTGAGCTTGCTCATGTACTGGCGAAAAGGTTGAGGCAGGAAGGTATTATGGCCAAGCCCATCCATATCGATAATTACTACCGCATTCACCCGCATGAAAGAACAGAATGGAGACTGAAAAACGGTATTGAAAATGTGGTGGGCTGGGGCGAATACGACTGGGATACTATTCATAAAAACATAGCTGATTTTAAATCTTCCAGGGTGTCAACCATGCCCTGTGTCGACCTGGTAACAGAACAAATTGACCAACTGACTACTGATTTTAACGGGATTGACATGCTCATTGTTGACGGCATTTATGCTATCAAAGCAGAAGAAGCGGATTTGAGGGTTTTCATTGACCTCACTTATCACGATACTAAAAAAGCACAATTGCTCAGGGGCAAGGAACCGCAGAATGATTACAGGATGAGGGTTCTTGAGCAGGAACATAAAATGGTGCAATCTCTGAAAGCCACCGCTCACGTGCTGATCACAGCGGATTATGGAGTAAAAATGGTGAAATAATCAGGAAACAGCTATTTACTGTATTCTATCGTTGCCCTGACAAAATCAACAAAAAGTGGTTGTGGATTGACTACGGTGCTTTGTAATTCGGGATGAAACTGAACGCCAATAAACCAAGGATGACCTTTTAGTTCAAGGATTTCAACAAGGTCGCTTTTTTTGTTAATACCAACGGGCAGATAGCCATGTTTAATAAAATCGTCCCTGTATTTATTGTTGAATTCCCAGCGGTGCCTATGTCGTTCTGAAATTTTTGTTTTTTTGTAAATGCCGGCCACCTGGCTGTCCGGAACAAGGTCACAATCATAAGCCCCGAGGCGCATAGTGCCCCCCTTGTTGACAATTTTGGTTTGTTCTTCCATCAGGTCAATGACAGGTTCACTACAATTCTCTTCAAACTCGGTGGAATTAGCACCTTTGAGGCCCAGTTCATATCTGGCAAATTCAATGACAGAGCATTGCATCCCCAGGCAGATACCAAAAAAAGGCATTTTATTTTCCCTGGCATAATGAATAGCCTGTACTTTTCCTTCAATACCACGGTCGCCAAAGCCCGGGGCAACCAAAATTCCATTCAGGTCGGACAAATGCTTGGATACATTTTTTGAGTCTATATATTCAGATGAAATATATTGGACATGGACCTTGCATTCATTCATAGCGCCTGCATGGGTAAAAGACTCCATGATGGATTTGTAGGCATCAGGCAATTCAGTATATTTACCAATCAACCCGATTTTTACTTCATGGATGGGATTTTTCAATTTGGAAAGGAATTTCTTCCAGTCAGTGAGTTCGGGATCATGTTTGGCCATCAGGCCGAGTTTAAATAACACTACTTTATCGAGGTTCTCCTTTTTCATTTTTAAAGGGACCTCATAAATGGTATCCACGTTTATGGCTTCAATCACTGAGTCCTGTCTAACGTTACAGAACTTGGCAATTTTGTTCCTGATATCCCTGGTAATGGATTTTTCTGTCCGGCAAACCAGCACATCAGGCATAATACCTTGTTCCTGCAGGGCTTTTACTGAGTGTTGAGTAGGCTTTGTTTTCAATTCACCTGCTGCCGACAGGTATGGAATGAGTGTCAGGTGAATGGTCAGGACCCGTTGTGGCCCGACTTCCCATTTAAACTGGCGAACGGCTTCCACGTATGGCAACGACTCAATGTCGCCCACTGTTCCACCGATCTCAGTAAGTATGATGTCATAATCGCCCTTTACAGCCAGTTTGGTAAACCGTTTTTTGATTTCATCGGTAATGTGGGGAATAACCTGAACTGTTTTCCCAAGGAAATCGCCACGCCTTTCCTGGTTGATCACAGATAAATACACCGCACCGGTTGTTACATTGTTGAGCTGTGAAGTGGGGACATTCAAAAACCTTTCATAGTGGCCAAGGTCAAGGTCAGTTTCCGCACCGTCATTGGTCACATAACATTCTCCGTGTTCATAGGGGTTCAGTGTCCCTGGATCAACGTTGATGTAAGGGTCAAACTTCTGGATAGCCACATTGTAACCACTTTCCTGCAGGAGCTTGGCCAGTGAAGAAGCCAGGATCCCTTTACCCAATGAGGAAGTAACACCTCCGGTGACAAATATATATCTGGTATCTTTCATAAAATATTATTACTCATATAAAGTATTCAAAAAATAATTTGCTCGTTCAAGGTCTTCGGGTGTATCAACAGACATTCCATGGTATTGTGTTTCGACCACTCTGATGTTGTACCCATGGTAAAGCCACCGTAATTGCTCCAGCGATTCGGCAATTTCAGGCGGAGCTTCAGGCAGGCTGGTGATTTTGTTAAAAACAGCTGTACGAAAGGCGTAAATACCGATATGTTTCAGATAAGGGTAGGCTCTTAGCCAGTTTTCTTTTTGCTCATCGCGTATATAAGGGATAACCGACCGGCTAAAATAAAGAGCATTTCCATTATGGTCAGTAACAATTTTCATAGTGGTATTCATCTCTAATTCTTCCAGCGATTCAAAATGATGTGCCAGTGTGGCAATATTCACTGATTGGTCATTGAATGTATTTAACAAAGCATTAATCTGGTCAGGCCTTATAAATGGTTCATCTCCCTGGATATTGACCACAATGTCCGGGTCATTGTCCATGAGTGCAAGCGTTTGATGGCACCTAAGGGTACCGTTGGCAAGGTCTGGGGATGTCATAATAACCGGGGCTCCGATAGATTCAGCGTGTTCTGCAATCCTTTGGTCATCGGTGGCAATGACTACTTCATCCAGCTCCGATAACCGGGCTTTTTCATATACCCGCTGGAGCATTGTTTTGTGTCCTATTTTAGCGAGAGGTTTACCCGGGAAACGTGAGGAAGCATATCGGGAAGGGATAATACCGGCAGATTTCATCTATCATTTGGTTTTTCAAAGTTAAAAAAAACGATTAGTCAGCCTAATAAAACTTATCATTTCGTTGTTGATAATTGTCGTTGAATTCCTGTTGATTTTAGCAGAGGTAAATAATTGTAAAACAAAAAACCGCCCTGATGGGGCGGTTTCCAAATGAATAAGATTTTACTTAGTTCTGTACCAGGTTTTTGTTAACGTCCAGTTCCCGTTGTGGTATCAGGTAAACCAGTTTTTTATCGTTCCAGTCAAGGCCGGCAATTTTCATCCCTAGTCTCTTTTTGTTAAAGAAGTTATCACCTTCATAGGTGAGTTCTTTTGTCCTTTCGGAATAGAGCCTGGTGGCATTGATCGTGGTATAAGGCTCCAAGCCGGCACGTTCCCGGACAACATTCAGGTCTTCAAGTGCTCCGGTTTCATCACCTTTGTTAAAACGTGCTTCAGCACGGGTGAGGTACATTTCGGCCAGCCTGATAATCGGAACATTCATATACTTATTATCAAATTTGGTAGTAAAAAACTTACCACCAATGTTTGAAGTAAAATGGGAAAACCTTTTATCCGCTTTTCCTTCGCTGGAAATATACCTGATCAGGTCGCTTGACGGTGAAAACTTAGCACCGCTGGTGTTGCGATAATAGGTGTTCAGGGTTCCGCAGCTATAATCGTTTTCGTAGCTCATAATAGCAAAAATGATTTCTTTACTGAGGGATTCGGTATAATTCAACGGCATACTGTCGGAGAGTGAAAATGACCCGCTGTTGATCAAAAAGGAAGAAAATGAATCGGCCACATCCCAATCCTGGTGGTAGAAAGCAACGCGTGCCAGCAAGGCTGCGGCTGCATATTTACTTGCCCTGTCACTATTTGAAGTGGGTAGCAATTCAAAAGCATCTTTCAAATCTTTCATGACCTGTTGGTAAACTTCGTCCATGGTGGCTCGTGCCGGTTGGGCTTCAATGCCTGAAGGAGCAGTCATGATGGGTACGCCCAGTCCATCATTGTAACCGTTTGCATGATTCCCAAAATAACGCACAAGGTCGAAATGACAAAGCGCACGAATGAACAGGGCTTCGCCTTTGATACGGTCTTTTTCTGCTTCAATGTCATTATCATTTACTTCAGGAATGGCTTCAATGACATTGTTCACCAGGTTAATGGTATAATAAGCATTGGACCACATCGAAGCCGATATACGGTTATCAGCGGTCAGATTTTTCTCCAGCATCTGGGTTTCTTCGTAGACGATGTTGCCTTCCCCGGATTTTATAATATTACCGGCAAGCATTTCACCTGCGCTCCAGATATTGCCACCATACAAATCACCTGACTGCAAACGGTCGTATGCGCCAACAATGGCGTTTGAAAGTCCGAAGGTGGAAGTCAGGGCTGAGTTTGAATTGAGCTCCATGGTTTGTTCAACATCCAGTACCGCATCACCAGCTGTAATCAGGAGGGATGCTGCAACTATCCTGGCTAGTACCTGAG
>CAZVAY010000247.1:0-4382 GCA_964625265.1 uncultured Sphingobacteriales bacterium
CCATGGGATGTCTGTAGAAACACACTGGCACATAGAACTTGAAAACAAGCTGGCGGAATTTGTTGGGAAGAAACATGGTTTTCTGCTCAATTATGGTTACCAGGGCGTTATTTCCATTCTTGATGCTATTCTCGACAGGCACGACATTTTGGTGTATGATGCCGAATCACATGCCTGTATTGTTGATGGGGCCCGCCTTCACCAGGGAAAAAGGTTCGCCTTTGCCCACAACAATATTGAAAACCTTGAGAAGCAACTGATACGGGCTACTAAGTTATTGGATGATAAATCCGGTGGAATCCTGGTGGTTACCGAGGGTGTTTTTGGCATGTCGGGAGACCAGGGAAAGTTGAAAGGAATTACCGCACTTAAAGATAAATATAATTTCAGGTTGTTTATTGACGATGCACATGGGTTTGGTGTTACCGGCCCGCGTGGGGAAGGAACACATTTTGAGCAGGGTGTGCAGAACGAAGTTGACATCTACTTTTCAACATTTGCAAAATCAATGGCCAGTATTGGCGCTTTTGTTACCTGCAACGACCCCGGAATCATTATGCACCTTAAATATACTATGCGGTCACAGATATTTGCCAAGAGCCTGCCTTTGCCCCTGGTTATTGGCGACCTCAAAAGGCTGGAGCTGATACAAAAGCACCCTGAATTCAGGGAAAACCTCTGGCGTGTGGTTCACAAACTTCAATCCGGTTTGAAAGAACGCGGTTTCGAAATTGGTGTTACCAATTCCTGTGTCACACCTGTTTATATGACAGGAGGGGTTTACGAGGCCTCCAATATGGTAAGCGACCTGAGAGAAAATTATGACATATTTGTTTCCATGGTAGTGTATCCCGTCATCCCCAAAGGGGAGATCATATTGCGTATCGTTTCAAGCGCTGCCCACACTGACGAAGATATTGATATTACACTTAAAGCATTTTCTGCAGTTCATAAAAAGCTTATGAACAAAGAATATGATACGGAAACAGGACATTTACCCGAATAAAATTTTTTGTTAACCAAAAATAAATTTTTTAACTATGAACAGATATGCACAGCTGAGGGAACTTTTACTCTCATTGGAAACTGATTTCGTAAAATTTTATGAAAAAGGAAATAAAGCTGCCGGTACACGCGTAAGGAAAGGCATGCAAGACCTGAAAGTTTTAGCCCAGGATATCAGGGCTGAAGTTCAGAGTAAGAAAAACGAAGACTAAGTCTTCTGTATTCTAAATTTTCCGGGTTGTCTCAAAACATTTCCGGGTGCTTATCCGGGTTTATAGTGTTTTGAGGCAACATTTTTAGCTGCTACACCAGCAGGTAAACTACCCAGGAAACAAAGCTGTAGGATACCCACCAACCAATGGGTATATATTTTTGTGCGCCAATTTGTTTTTGGTTCACAATGAAGATCATAATGGCTTTATGAAAATAATGCGCAATAATTGTTGCATAAGCAACACCTACAATTCCCGATTTTTGAATTAACCATACGCTCAACGCTACATTCATGATGGAGGCCATTAATGATGTCCAGAGGATGACATTATTTTTTTGCATCCCAAGTACAATGCTGTGAGGAAAAATCAGGCGGCTGACTATCAACAGCAAGAATAGGTTAAACACCCTGTAGGCAGGCTGGAAAGTAGTATTATAGACCCATTCAAAAAGAAATGGGGAGAATATCAGGAGTAGTATGGTAGCCGGAAACAGGAAATGCATCAAGCGCAGGGATGATTTCTTCAAGCCGGAAAGAATTTCATCGAGTGGCTGCCCCTTTCCCAGTGCTGAAGCCACTTTTCCGCTCATTACATTACTTAGTGCATTGGCAAACAAAAGCGTCAGTGGTAGTTCACGGGCACCGTAACGAAACAAGGCAAATCCGGTATTGTCACTGAAATATCTGACAATAAACCCATCAATGTACTCGGCTGCACCACCAACAAGGAAAGAAAGGGTGATGGGCAATGACCTGAGCCCGTATTGCCTGGTAAGTTGCCGGTCAAAACCCGGTTTCCCATAACGGACAACATATAGGATTGAAACCAGGTATTTCACAAATGCCAGAATGGCCAGTAATTTCACACTCACAACCAGGGGCTTACCGGCAAACAAGGGCAGGCAAACGGCTAACACATGCAGGGAATAAAATACAGTGGCGTAAACGATCACGGCACGGGTTTTTCCCCTGATTAAAAAAAGGTATTCGGTGAAAAATGAAGGGGAATTGAACAAAATATAGAGGGCAAAATAAAACAGGAGTGTCCTGTCGACCAGGGTGAAAAAGTAACCGGCAAATAGCAGGATAGCGATAAATGCTAAAACTGATAACACAGATATCAGCAGGAATGAATTAAAAATAATGACCTTTTTTTTATCTTCTTCAGCTGCATGGTAAAAGGGCAAAAAGACAGTAAGCAGTGCAGATACCCAGAAAAAAGTGAAGCTCCCCCCTATCAGCAATAGTGTTTCATATTGGGTAATGACGGTTACGTCATCAAAAATTTTAGTCAGGAATACGGAAACAAGAAAGACACTTCCGGCCCTGGCAATCTGCGAATACTGCAGGCTGGCTACCTGTTTGTCTCTATTTCCAAATATTTTATCGAGCACCAAAGAACAGTTTATATCACGTTACCGGCCTGATCTCACTGAGTTCTGAAAAGTTCTCCCTCAGTACCTTGTGTGTTTGGTTGATCACCCGGTTAAGGGTTAACAGATCTTTCTTGTCAGAGATGACAGGTATCCTGATCCTTTCAAGGATTTTGTTAATGACAAAGATGAGCGCTTCGTTCCGGGTATAGTTGAACAGGTATTTCCTGGTACGGAAATTTTCAAAAAAAGTTAAAAATGGTTTGGTATAGGATGCTTTTCTATCAAAAAGCAAAGGCAGGTAAGCCGTGTCAATCTTTTCCATATCGTCATAAAGGCTGTAAAGGATATGCTCGTCTTTTTCTATGAGGATTTTATCAATCACCAGTTCAACCAGCACATGGGCAATAAAATATTTTCGCCTTTTCAATGGGGTAGCCTCCAGTTCAATCATGGAATTAACCATGTTGGAATACTTATGAAAAAAGGCAGAATGATGAAAGTCAGAATCAAGTAACTGGTGCATTTCAATGCCTTCAACGAGATCATGCACCTGGGGCTTAACCACCGGGATTGACTGGGCATACCGCCAGTTCAGGTGGCAGATAGAAAACATATCAGGCAGGAACAACCCCAGGTTAAAATACGGATGACCGGTTTTTTGATCAAAATAGTAATGTGAGATAAAATTCATTGAGGTCGCTTGAAGGATTCAAAGGTAGAAATTAATAATACAATGATATATCCTATTTTTGCACAAAAAATTGCCTGATGAACTTTGTTGAAGAGCTACAATGGAGAGGCATGATCCATGATATCATGCCCGGAACAGAAGACTTACTTAGTAAGGAAATGGTAACGGCTTATGTAGGGATAGACCCCACAGCAGACTCGCTGCATATCGGCCACCTGGTATCGATCATGATGCTCAAGCACCTGCAACTGTCGGGTCACAGGCCTGTGGCACTGGTGGGTGGGGCAACAGGCATGATTGGCGACCCTTCCGGGAAATCGGAAGAAAGAAACCTGCTTGATGAAGAAACTCTGCGTGCCAACGAAAAAGCCATCAAAGCACAGTTACTAAAATTCCTGGATTTTGAATCGGACGCCCCCAATAAAGCTGTCCAGGTCAATAATTATGACTGGATGAAAGAGTTTGATTTCCTGGGTTTTTTGCGTGAAATCGGCAAGCATATTTCCATTAATTACATGATGGCAAAGGATTCTGTCAGGAAAAGGCTGGAAACGGGTATATCCTTTACGGAATTTACTTATCAACTTGTTCAGGGCTATGATTTTCTCTGGCTTTACGAAAACATGGGCTGCAAGTTGCAAATGGGCGGTTCCGACCAGTGGGGAAATATCACCACCGGTACCGAATTGATCAGGAGAAAAACAGGGGGTGAAGCCTTTGCCCTCACCTGTCCGCTAATTACCAAAGCTGATGGCGGCAAATTCGGTAAAACGGAGGAAGGCAACGTATGGCTCGACCCCAGGTACACCTCCCCTTATAAATTTTACCAGTTCTGGATCAACACATCGGATGAAGATGCTGAAAAATATATTAAAATATTCACCCTGCTGGGTAAAGGGGAAATAGACGAACTTGTGAATGAACACCACAAGGAACCTCATCAGAGGCTTATACAGAAAACCCTGGCGAGGGAAATCACCACGATGGTCCATTCACAGAAGGATTATGACAACGCTGTAGAAGCCTCTCAGATTTTATTTGGCAAAGGCACTTTTGAAAGCCTGCAGAAACTGGATGAAAGCACCCTCCTATCTGT
>CAZVAY010000248.1:0-4284 GCA_964625265.1 uncultured Sphingobacteriales bacterium
ATTGTGTATAGAGTTCTGCATTTTTATTTTTGGAGCCCTCTTCTTCATCAAAAACCCATTTCCGCGGGTATTGCTCGTAAATATCCAGGGGCATCATACCTGAAAATATTGTATTCCTTGCATAATTTGTAGCAGTAGGTAAAATACTGTAGTAGATATCTTCATTGATCAGGTTGAAGTTTTCCGTTACCAGAGATTTAATAGCCTGCCATTGGTCGAACCTGAAATTATCAATAAGAACAAAGATGACCGGTTTGTCCTGATCCAGTAAGGGCAATACTTTTTTTACCAGGATCTTGTTCGACTGCAAAGGTGCTGTATCAGGATTTTTTATCCAGTCGGGATAATTTCTTTGGATGAATTTGAAAAATGCGCTGTTGGCTTCGGATTTCTGGTCGATCAGGATATCCCGCAAATTCGGGTCTTCTGATTGTTCCAGTGCAAGCTCCCAGTGAACCAGCCGTTTATAGAGGTCAATCCACTCATCGGGGCTAAGCCTTTCATTGATTGTCATAGAGAGTTCTCCGAAATTTCGCTGGTACATACTGGTTACTTTTTCACTAACCAGTCTTTTCTTATCAATTACTTTTTTTATGGCCAGTAATAGTTGTTTGGGATTTACGGGTTTAATCAGGTAATCTGCTATTTGGGAACCAATGGCATCATCCATAACAAATTCATCTTCGGTTTTCGTTACCATGATCACCGGAGTATAGATATTCAGGTTCCGGATTTCATTCAGGGTTTCCAGCCCGTTTAACCCGGGCATTTGTTCATCAAGGAAAATAAGATCGAAAGCATTTGATTTTAGTTCTTCCAGGGCATCGGGACCACTGTTTGCTGCGGTGAGGGAATAGCCTTTTTGTTCAAGAAAAGTAATGTGTGGTTTAAGAAGGTCTATCTCATCATCTGCCCACAGAATATTAATTTTATGCATAATGTCAATAGTTTTATTTAATTTGCTTCAAATTTGGTTTACAATTTATAATTTAGAAAGTAATTGTGAGAAAAATTAAAATCATTAACGACCCTGTTGGTGGATTTATTAGGATTTATGACGATCTTTTATTTCAAATAATAGACCATTTTTATTTTCAACGCTTACGGAGGATAAGACAGCTTGGATTAACGGAATTGGTATTTCCCGGAGCTATTCACAACAGGTTTCAGCATACGCTCGGTGCCTTTCAGCTTATGTCAGAAGTGTTGTCCCTGTTAAAAATTAAGGGAGTGGAAATTTCAGAAGAAGAAGAAAGGGCGGCCAAACTTGGTATCCTGCTTCATGATGTTGGCCATGCCCCGTTTTCGCATACTCTTGAGTATGTGATTACACCCGGTATCTCTCACGAAGATCTGACAATCTGCTTTATGGAGGCGCTGAACCAAAAGTTTAACGGGCAACTGTCAATGGCATTACAGGTTTTTAAAGGTCAGTATTCCAGGGGCTATCTTCATCAGTTAATTTCAGGCCAGATGGATGTTGACAGGCTGGATTACCTCAGGCGCGACAGCTTTTATTCCGGTGTGTCTGAAGGGAAGATAGGGAGTGAACGTATTGTAAGGATGTTCAATGTGGTCAATGATGAATTAGTCGTTGAACAAAAAGGAATATATTCTATTGAGCATTTTTTAATTGCCAGGCGAACCATGTACTGGCAGGTTTATCTTCACAAAACAGTTAGTTGTGCCGAAAGGATGCTTGTTGAGGTGGTGAACAGGGCACGGGAACTGGAAACAAAAGGGATTGATACCGGAGGAAGCAAATTACTTCAGGAATTTCTTAAAAACCGCTTTACACTGTCAGATTTTAGAAATCAAAAAGTTTTGAATAATTTTGCTGCCCTCAGTGATACTGATATATTTTACTCATTGAAAAGCTGGAGTTCACATAACGATTTCATCCTGTCCGACCTTTCATCCAGATTGTTGAACCGTCAATTATTCCGAATTGAGCTATTACAGCAACCTTTTGATGAAGATTATGTTGCAGATGTGAAAAACAAGGTCCGGGAAAAATTCAAACTGGATGAACAGGGTCTGAAGTATTATTGCTACCAGGGACAGCTCCAAAATACAACCTATAGCGAAGATTCAGGTGAAATTAAAATATTATTGAATGATCAAACAACCACTACGATAAGCGACCCTGCTATGGGTTTTAATAGCACCCTGATCACCAATCCTGAAGTAAAATACTTTTTATGTTACCCCAAAGAATTGATCTCTGAATAAATGAAACTTCGAATAAAAGACATTATTGAAATTGTTGATGGAACAGTGAATGATACATCCAGACTGGATTATGTGGTCAGCGAAGTATCGACACTCGAAGAAGCAACTGCAGATTCCATCAGCTTTTATCACAATAAGAAATACCAGAACCTGCTTTATTCCAGCAAAGCAGGGGTAGTGATGGTTAAAAAGAATTTTGTGCCTGAACGCCAGTTAGACAAAATCCTCATTTATGTGGATGATGTTTATGCACGCCTGATAACAATTCTGGAAAAATTCAAC
The DNA here is from genome assembly GCA_964625265.1 of uncultured Sphingobacteriales bacterium. Classification (GTDB taxonomy): domain Bacteria; phylum Bacteroidota; class Bacteroidia; order CAILMK01; family JAAYUY01; genus CAYNBC01. The sequence goes on from CAZVAY010000248.1 coordinate 2,515, forward strand.
CATGTTTTCGATAGCAAATCGGGAATTGAAGAACCTTCTTTTATCGGGGAAAACACTGTTTATGGCGACAATGTTTATGTAGGGGCTTTTGCTTACCTGGGTAAGAATTTAAAAATTGGTGATAATGTTAAAATCTACCCCAATTGCTACCTGGGTGACCATGTTGAAGTGAAATCCAATACCGTGTTGTATGCAGGGGTCAAAATCTATACAGGCTGTAAAATTGGCGAAAATTGCATTTTACATTCAGGTTGCGTAATCGGAAGTGATGGGTTTGGCCATGCACCCCAACCCGATGGCAGCTATAAAAAAATACCTCAAATTGGGAAAGTGATCATTCATAATAATGTTGAGGTAGGTGCCAATACAACTATTGACCGGGCTGCTATTGAATCCACCATTATTAAAAGCGGTGTAAAACTCGACAACCTGATCCAGATTGCACACAATGTTGAAATTGGAGAAAACACTGTCATTGCCGCACAGGCAGGAATATCAGGAAGTACGCGTATTGGGAAAAGTTGTATCATTGCCGGCCAGGCTGGCTTTGTAGGTCATATCGAAATAGCCGATGGCTCACAGTTTGGGGCAAAAAGCGGAGTATCGAAATCGATTAAGGATAAAAACGGCAAATGGTTTGGTGTACCTCTGATGCCGGTTCAGGAAACACTGAGGCTCCATGCTATTTTGAGAAAATTCCCGGGGATTTACAAGCAAATACTTCAAATGGAAAGAGACATAAAGGACATTAAAAACGAAAGTTAAACCATGGAAACCAAACAAAGGACCCTCAATAATCCGGTCAGCATATCCGGTGTGGGATTACATACAGGCCGGGAAGTCAGGATGACATTGAACCCTGCACCCGAAAATTACGGCTTTAAATTCCAAAGAATAGATATTGAAGGGAAACCGATTATTGAAGCTGATGTAGATAATGTGTCAGCTACCGAACGAGGTACTACTATAACCAAAAACAATGTAGATGTGCATACCGTGGAACATTTACTGGCATCATTCGTAGGTATGTCGGTTGACAATGTCCTGGTTGAGTTGGATGGGCCGGAAGTCCCCATCCTGGATGGTTCTTCAGGAGAATTTGTAAAATTGATTGAAGAGGCTGGAATTGTTGAGCAAAATGCGGAAAGACAGTACTTTGAAATTACTTCCAATATTCATTATTCCAATGAGGAAGGAGCCATAGAAATGATTGCCATGCCACTTGATTCTTTCAGGCTCACCTGTATGATCGATTTTAAAAACCACATTATTGGGAGCCAGCATGCATCTATTTCCCATCTGAATGAATTTAAAGAGGAGATTGCCTCTTGCAGAACCTTCTGCCTGCTGACCGATGTGGAAGAGCTGTATAACAAAGACCTGATAAAAGGGGGAGATGTCAGCAATGCAATTGTTGTTGTCGATAAAAAGATAAAAGAAGGAGAACTGGAGCATTTGGCATCCTTGTTTAATAAGGACAAGGATTACCTGCAGGAAGGGGAGGATGGAATATTAAACAATATGAAGCTCAGGTTTCAGAATGAACCGGCCAGGCACAAACTACTTGATATGATTGGAGATCTTGCTTTGGTAGGTATGCCCCTGAAAGCGCAGATCATGGCTGCAAGGCCCGGCCATTCGGCCAATATAGAGTTTGCCAAAAAGATAAAAAAAGCAATTACACTGGCTAAGAAGAGTGGTAAAATTGCAGCACCTCATTATGATCAGGATGCACCGGCAGTTTACGATACCAAAGGAATCGAAAAGCTC
>CAZVAY010000249.1:0-4191 GCA_964625265.1 uncultured Sphingobacteriales bacterium
TTCCTATTTACCAAAAGCAACTGTACAGGCAGCCATTGGCGCAGCACCCCTTGCCGCCATGAAACTGGCCGGTATGAATACACTTCCGGGTGAAACCATTCTGGCTGTGGCTGTATTAAGCATTTTGCTAACAGCACCAACAGGTGCACTTGCCATTATCGCGGTCGGGGACAAAGTTTTATCCCATGATAATTCCTGAAAACAAAACTAATTTAATCAACATCCTTAAAATTCAACCTTTTCGTTATTTTTGAATCATTTGATCAACGATAATAATGATGCAAGAATTCAACAAGCTTAATATTGAGGACTTCAACGAAAAGACTTTCAATCTGATTGACAAAGAATGGATGCTTATTGCTGCCGGAGACAGAAACAGATACAACATGATGACAGCTTCCTGGGGAACATTGGGTATTTTATGGCATAAGCCAATAGCCATAGTTTTTGTCAGGCCAACGCGTTACACATTTGAGTTTATGGAGAAACATGAGTATTTCAGTTTGAATTTCTTTGAAGAAAAACACAGAAAGATACTTCAGTTTTGTGGTAGCAAATCAGGACGTGATTATGACAAATCCAGGGAAACAGGCCTTATTCCTGAATTTACAGATAATGGCACTGTTTATTTTAACCAGGCAAGAATGGTCATGGTTTGTAAAAAGCTCTATGCGGATGATCTGAATCCAAATAAATTCCATTATGATTTTATTGAGAAGAACTATCCCAAAAAAGATTATCATCGGTTTTATATAGGTGAAATCGTTCAATACCTGGTTAAATAATCCATTATGAATATCGTATTTGTTGAGCCACTGGAAATTCCTGATGTCAAATTCGATTCAATCCGTCAACTATTTGAACAAAAAGGCCATCATGTGATTACCTATCCTGATAAACCTCAAACCTATGATGAGTTTGTCAACAGGATGAGGCAGGCAGATATAGCTGTTATCGTAAATATTCCTCTTTCCAAAGATGTTTTAGACAGATGTCCAAAGCTTAAATACCTTGCCATTGCCTTTTCCGGCACCGACCATGTTGACCTTGCGTATTGCAATAAGAAAAACATTTTTGTTTCCAATGCTGCCGGATATTCGACCTATGCAGTAGCCGAAATTACTATTGGCTTAATGATATCAGTGCTACGGTCGCTTCCATCTATGGAATTTAATACCCGGACCATGCAAAACAGGATGGGTTTTCTCGGAGGAGAATTATTTGATAAAACCATTGGAATAGCCGGTACCGGCCTTATAGGCAGCAGAGTGGCAGAATTAGTTCTTGCATTTGGTTGTAAGGTATTGGCATGGTCGAGATCGGAAAATACGACCCTTAAAAATAAGGGGATAACTTATGTTGATAAGGAAATCCTGCTTGAACAGAGTGATATCCTGAGCCTGCATTTACCCTTAACAGAAGAAACACTGGGTTTTATCGGAAAGGAAGAAATAATGAAAATGAAACCATCTGCCGTATTGATCAACACGGCACGGGGCAGGTTGGTTGACGAATATGCCCTGCTTGTTGCCCTTAAGATGGGAAGAATTGCAGGAGCCGGCCTGGATGTTTATGACAGGGAACCTCCTTTTCCGAAAGAACATCCTTTCAGAGAGCTAAAAAACACAGTTCTGTTGCCACATATCGGTTATGCAACCCGTGAGGCTATGCTAAGAAGGGCTGATATTGTTGCAAGAAATATCCTGAAGTGGCTGGAAAACCAGGGATAAACCCGGTTAGTTGTCTTCCAGTTTAAATTCAACATTGAGCAGAATCTGAACATTGACTTTTTTATTGTCAATTATGCCAGGTTCCCATTTAGGCATCGTTTTGATCAATCTCATTGCCTCGCGGTCAAAGTTGGCAGTCAGGCCATCAGCTATTTTGATATTAGTTATGACTCCGGTTGTATCCACAATAATAGCCACCCTGACTGTACCCTGCACACCCTTCTCTTTTTCAAGTTCAGGATATTTGAGGTTCTTTTTTATATAGTCAAATAAGGCATTGTAACCACCCGGGAAAACCGGCATCTTGTCAGCCAGTTTATAAACTTTCATTTCATTCGATTCGATGGTAATTAGCCCCAGGTTTTTTCCTGTTTTATCAATATAATACCAATGTCCATCTTTGTTAACCCTTGCTTTGCCATCGATAAATGAATTGGCCTGTTCGAAAATAAAAGGGATCACCAGCCTGCCGGAGGAGTTTAAATATCCCCATAAACCGTTATTACGAATTGCTGCAAGGCCTTCTGAAAAAATATTTGCACTTTCATAGATGGTAGGAATGACAATATCCCCCTGTGTATTGATAAACCCCCATCTTCCTTCAATTTTTACGGGAGCCAGCCCGGAAGCAAATGGCATTGCATACCGGAATTTCTGTTTGAGGGCCTTTTTCCCTTTTTTATCAATAAAATACCATTCATTCGGTTTTTTTGAAACAGGGCAAAGTGAATTGGAAAAGTACATCACTTCGTAATATTTGTTTTTGATGACCATTTTTCCATCGGTATTAATAAAACCCCACTGCCCTGATTTACTCACTGCAGCCATTCCATCATGGATATCGTTGATCATCCCATATTCAAATTCAGTGACCGGTGTCCCATCTTTGTCACATAATGCCATCAGACCGTTAGATCCTATCAGCCATTTGGTTTCCTGTCCCTGAATCCCGGAAAATAGTATAACACACAAAACCAGTGAAGTCACATATTTTAGCATGGTAATTTTTAAAGCAAAAATAGGTAAGAATACAGGAATGAAAGAAACAATGTTAGTGGATAACTGTTTTGTACAACTCGTATCTTTCAAGTATTTCCTTAACAAAATTAAAGGATTCTTCTCCCCGGCTATACCCATATTTGACTACCGGATCGTGATAATACTTAGGAAGTGATTTTAGTAATATAAAAGTATCCACATGACCGGTCCACACGTTGGAGTCATGCCCGTATTTTTCAGCCAACCTTCGTGCGTCCATCACATGACCGGGCCCTGCATTGTAAGCTGCCAGGACAAATTTTATTCTTTCGTTTTTATCCGGTACAATTGTCATAAAGTAATCGTCCAGGTATTTCAGAAATAACACACCTGCCTTGATTTGCGACTCAACAGTTGCGTTGCTGTCAGCACCGAACCTTTTGGCAGTTTCAGGCATTAGCTGCATGATGCCCCTTGCACCTGCCCAGGAAATAATTTCAGGATGAAAGCGTGATTCCTGAAAAGCCAGTGAAGCAACAAGCCGCCAATCCCAGTCCAGGATATTCGAATAGAATTTAAATATCTCATCATAAGGGGATATCTTTCCTGTCTTCACCGAATAAAGCTCACTTTCAACCATTTCTACATGTTTGGAGCTCAGGAAATACTTCTGGTACAGATACTTGAAATTAGGTGTCTTCCTGAATTTCAGAAGCCATTTGTTTGCTTCATTTCTTAATGAATCTGCACCTTTGGGAACAGCCCAGGCAATATATTGTGAAAAACTTATAGGAGTTGCCACATCCAAATGAGGATAGTACGTTTTATTCATCAATGCAACATGCTCATCTGCTACCGTGTAATTCATTTCACCAGTTACAACCTGCAGGATAAGCTGCTCCACGTTCATATCCACCTGCCTGATATCAATGTCAATCCCTGATTCGCTTTCCAGATTCAACAATCTGTCGACAAATGAACTCCCCTTCATGATATAGACAGTTTTGCCATCCAATTGCAATATATTGTCAATAAATTCAACAGAATCTCCCGCATATCGGCTCTTGCGCTGAACCAACACCTGGTGTGTTTCGATAACGGGATTGGTAAAATCCATTACTTCTGCTCTCTTTGCTGTTTTAGTCAGGTCAAAAGCCAACAGATCACTTTTACCATCATTAAGGTTTTCAAATGCCTGTTCGAGAGATGATAGTACATTTAATTGAATCTCAACACCCAGGTATTCTGCAAAAGCTTTCACCAATTCATAATGAAAACCCATTGGTTTCCCCCTGTACAAAAAATAGGACGTTGAATTGTATTCAGTCAGGACAATCATTCGACCCGATTCCCTGATTTCACTGAAATCATGTATGAAGCTCTTTGTAATAGGCTTCTCATCAGCATTTTTATCCTGTTTACAATTTGAGCAAGAACTACCGCTTATTAGTAATACTGTAGCAATGAAAATGATAAAACCATT
>CAZVAY010000250.1:0-4188 GCA_964625265.1 uncultured Sphingobacteriales bacterium
CTATTTCTGATGTAATTCAAACCAATTATCATATCCCTGTATGGATCACAGGGGTTATCGTTACCAGCCTGGTACTTCTTGTGATCATCGGGGGCATTAAACGAATTGCTGAAGTTACTTCAAGGCTTGTACCTGTTATGGCTATTTTTTATTTTGCAGCAGCCATCCTGGTTATTGCTGTTGAATACAAAAATATACCGGGCGCCTTTGGACTGATCTTCCACGATGCTTTTACAGGTACTGCCATGACAGGTGGTTTTGTTGGCTCGACATTCATGATGACTCTGATCTGGGGTGTCAGGCGCGGACTCTTCTCCAATGAGGCAGGTCAGGGGTCGGCACCCATTGCCCATGCTGCAGCAAAAACAGAATATCCGGCACGTGAAGGCCTTGTTGCCTCCCTGGAACCATTGATCGATACATTAATAATATGTACACTAACTGCACTGGTCATCATTTTAACCGGAGCCTGGCAATCGGGAATAAAAGGTGTTGGCATGACAGTTCAGGCCATGTCCACCGGGCTCGGGCAAATCGGTATTACCGGTGTCGGTGAGCATATTGTAGCTGTCGGGCTTATTCTTTTTGCTTTCTCAACTATTATCAGTTGGTCGTATTACGGCTCCAGGGCTACCATATACCTTGTGGGTGAAAAATATATTAAGCCTTATCAGATTGTCTTCGGCTTGTTCGTTTTTTTCGGTTCGGTCTGGGGCATCGACCTGGTATGGCATTTTGTCGATATGGTTATTACCTTTATGACTATTCCTAACCTGATTGCATTATTACTGTTGTCCCCTGTGGTTATGTCAGAAACCAAAAAATACTTTAACCACATGAAGGAGTTAAAGCATTTGTAACGTCTGATGTTCCTAAAATCAAAAATATTCTATTTCAAGGTATTTATTGCCTTATGTTTTCTTTTGCTAGTTACCGGTAAGCCTGTTTCGGCTTTACCGGAGAGTGATACTTTGACCCTGAGCCAGAAAATAAATAATGCATTTACTCCAGTGGTTGAAGAACTGGGTAAGGTCCTGTTTTGGGATCCTTTCTCTGCCATTGGTATTTATGACCCAGCCGTAAGAGACAAACAGGGTAAAGTAGTTCTGAATGAAGAAGGGGATGCCATTTTTGCTCCCATCAAGCTCATTGTTGTCTGGCTTATTGCAGCCGGTTTGTTCCTGACTATTTACATGCGCTTTATCAACATCAGGGCATTCCGACATGCTATCAATCTGATCAGGGGGAAATATGATAACCCTTCTGACAAGGGCGAGGTGACCCACTTTCAGGCTCTGACCACTGCCTTATCGGCCACGGTGGGCCTGGGGAATATTGCCGGTGTTGCCCTGGCCATTTCCATTGGTGGGCCTGGTGCTACCGTGTGGATGATACTGGCCGGGTTACTTGGGATGTCATCCAAATTTACGGAATGTACACTGGGTGTAAAATACAGGAAAATTGACAAGAACGGAAGAGTATCGGGCGGTGCCATGTATTACTTGTCGCGGGGTTTGAAAAACAAAAAACTTGGTATCCTGGGTAAATTCCTGGCATTTACTTTTGCCATTATGGCTATGGGCGGTTCTGTCGGTGGTGGCAATATGTTGCAATCCAACCAGGCATTTTCGCAGTTTGCTACTTTTTTCCCGACACTCAATGGACATGGTTTCTACTATGGATTAGTTTTAGCGCTGCTGGTTGGGCTTGTTATCATTGGTGGGATAAAAAGCATTGCCAATGTAACAAAAAGGGTTGTCCCCTTTATGGCTATGCTCTACGTAACTGCTTCACTGATCATTATTTTTATGAATATTGACCATACCGGCCAGGCATTCCGGCTTATATGGGAGGGAGCATTTAACCCTGCCGCACTCAAAGGTGGTTTTGTTGGAGTCCTGATCTTTGGCTTTCAGCGAGGTGCTTTCTCCAACGAGGCTGGTGTTGGATCGGCATCCATTGCTCATTCGGCTGCAAAAACTGATAAACCTGTCAGTGAAGGTATTGTGGCTTTACTGGAACCATTTATCGATACTGTTATCATTTGTACCATGACGGCCCTTGTTATTATTTTTACCGGTTTTTATAAGGATAGCACAGAGCTTGAAGGTGTGCAGCTCACTTCTGCAGCCTATGGAAGTGTAATCCCCTGGTTCCCGTATGTTCTTTTGCTTGCTGTGACACTTTTTGCATTTTCCACAATGATTTCATGGTCTTATTACGGGCTTAAGGGATTTGATTACCTGTTTGGAGGCTGGGGTGAAAAGATATTCGGCCACAGAAAAATTACAGACACAATTTTCAATCTTCTTTTCCTGGCTTGTATTGTCATTGGCGCTTCTTCAGAGATTTATGCAGTTATGGATTTTTCGGATATGATGGTTTTGTGCATGGCTTTTCCCAATGTGGTCGGCCTTATTATTTTAGCACCTGAAGTGAAGAAAGACCTGGCTGAATACATGGCATTATTGAAAAATAACAAACTCAGGAGGTTTAAATAATAAACTCTTGAATTGATCAGGTTAAATAAAATTATCGATCATTTTGCCAAGTTCTGTTATTTTTGAAATTCAAAATAGGAAAAAATATGGCGGGAATGAATTTAGAGAACAGGGATAGTTTCAGCTCAAAGATTGGTGTTATTGCAGCAGCAGCAGGCTCAGCAATTGGGTTAGGTAATATATGGCGATTCCCTTATGTAACTGGAGAAAACGGTGGTGCCGCTTTCCTTATTATTTATATCGGCTTTATCCTTTTGATCGGTATTCCTGTAATGTTATCCGAATTTACTATTGGACGAAGGGCTCAGCGAAATCCCTTTGGGGCATTCAGAAAACTGGCACCGGGTAAACCATGGTACCTGATTGGCATCATGGGCATTGCAGCAGCATTCATGATCCTGGCATTTTATTCCACCATTGCCGGCTGGACCCTCGAATACATCTATCTTTCGGTAACGAACAGTTTCAGTGGGCGTTCTCCTGAAGAACTCAACACTCTTTTTAACAATTTTATGACAAGCGGTACAAAACCTGTAATTTACCAGCTTGTATTCATGTTCCTAACAGGTTTTATTGTTTATAAAGGTGTTAGAAATGGTATTGAAAAATATACCAAAATACTGATGCCCCTGCTCCTGGTCATTATTATCATTATTTGTATCAGGTCAGTAACACTTCCTGGTTCTGCTGAAGGGCTGGAATTTCTATTTAAACCTGATTTTTCAAAAATCAATGCAGATGTGGTCCTGATGGCACTCGGCCAGGCTTTCTTTTCGCTCAGTATTGGCATGGGGACATTGATTACCTATGGCTCTTATATTAGAAAAAAGAATAACCTGTCTAATACTGCCTTTGCCGTTTCGGCTGCCGATACCCTGATAGCTATTTTAGCTGGTGTAGCCATTTTCCCTGCTGTTTTTGCATTTAATATTGAACCCTCGGCAGGGGAGGGATTGGTTTTTATAACTTTACCCAATATTTTTCAATCCATGCCTGGTGGATTTATTTGGTCCATGTTGTTTTTCATCCTTTTGGCTATTGCAGCTCTGACATCAACAATCTCGGTTCTTGAAGTTGTGGTGGCATTTTTCTCTGAAGAACTGAATATATCAAGGAAAATGGCAACAATATTATCTTCCATTGCCATAAGTGTGTTGGGCATATTTTGTACACTGTCTCAGGGGCCCATGGCCAACCTTGGGTTTTTTGGTATCGACTTATTCGAAAACCTGGAATATACTTCAGCTAATATTCTATTACCACTGGGCGGATTATTTATTGTTCTGTTCGTTGGTTGGTTTTTAGGTAAAAGCAATGTGTCCGATGAACTAACCAACAGCCATTCTTTGAAAGTTTTGTTTTTTCCGGTTTTTATCTTTCTTGTCAGGTTCGTAGCTCCCATTGCTATAGCATTTGTGTTCCTGAATGGCCTGGGTATATTTTAACCCTTTGATATATGAAAAAGCACATTAAAGATTATTTCGATTTATCGGCATTTGAAATCAAAGCATTTTGGGTTTTACTTTTTTTGATCCTTCTGTTAACAGCACTCAACTTTCTAATGCCTTATTTTATCAGGAATAAAAAAGCGGATTTTTCAACATTTGAATCCAAAGTTCAAATGTTAACAAGAGTGGAGGATAGCTTAAATTCAGTTAAAGAGAACAACACTAGGGTATATACTTAT
>CAZVAY010000251.1:0-4154 GCA_964625265.1 uncultured Sphingobacteriales bacterium
CGGGTTGCCTTTCAGGTTCACTTCCGCTTTTTGGTTGCCCATGAGGCCTACCAATTCTTCATGGACGATTTTGATCATCATTTGCCCCGGTGATACGGCATTGATCACATTGGCACCCAGGGCTTTGTTTTTTACCTCGTCAGTTAATTCCTTGGCAATCTTAAAGTTTACATCGGCTTCAACCAGTGCCCGCCTGACTTCCTTCACAGTCTGGGCAATGTTAATCTCTGTTATTCGGCCTTCGCCCTTTATTTTCTTAAATGCTCCTTCCAGCCGTTCGGTCAGATTTTCAAACATATCTTTTCAATCATTTTTTATCGGCTGCAAAGATAAGGAATGAGAAACGATGAAGGGTAGCCTGAAAACCGGATTATACTGATATTTTTAATTAAATTTTCATTCACATTCAATGGCTGATTTTCTGATACCTGGTGGTAATTCGATTGAAAGGGGAATGAGAGATTGAAACAGTTCCCGGTTTCCGGCAAATATGTTTTTGTAGATAATTCAATTTATTCCCCTCCCTTCATCCAATGGAATTTTATATATTCGTTTACCAATTGACCTTTGTTGCGGTATCCATGTGCCTGCATTGATGCCGGATAAAAAAATGAGAAAACAAAAGCTATGACAAGATATCTTTCCTTTTGCATTATTCTGTTTCAATTGATCAGTATGGGGTCTGTGGCTGCTGTCATACAGGTTACTGCCAACGCTGATTCCGGCCCCGGAACCCTGCGTAAAGCCGTTGCGGATGCCTCTGCGGGAGATGAGATCACCTTTGCCTCTTCGCTTTCGGGTGATAGCATTGTTCTTACTTCAGGTTTGATTGCCATTTCAAAAAACCTGACTATCACCGGACCCGGAGCCGATAAGCTAGCCTTTAGTGGCAATGACAGTTCGCGCATTTTCCGGGTCGATTCCAATGTCACCCTTACCCTGACAGGCCTGACACTGAGAAACGGCAAAGTGACAGGAACCACGGATGCCGGAAAGGGAGGGTGCATATTTAACAAGGGTATCATTCATCTGACTGCCTGTGTAATTCGTAATAACCGAAGCGGTTACAATGGTGGCGGATTATACAACCAGGGAAGCCTCTACTTTAACCGTTGTGCCCTGCTGTTTAATACAGCCGACAGTTCGGGGGGGGCTATTGCCAACGTTAAAGGCTATGTTGAAATGCTGAACTCCACTATTTCGGCCAATCATGCAAAGGTGAGGGGCGGAGGTATCTATAATCTTTCCCTCGGGTCGATTCCGGTTCCTGAAGTTCGACTGAGTTTTTGTACGGTTACGCAAAACCTTGCCGATGGAGAAGGTGGTGGTATTGCCAACACTTTTGATATGTACACCGATACTTCCAGGGTGATTCTGGGCAGCAGCATTGTGGCCGAAAACCAGGCCGGTAATTATGGTGTTGATATGTTCAGGGACCTGTCATCACGCTGTATTATCAGCTCTGTTGGTTTTAACCTGATCGGCAATTCGGACAGTTCAGGTATCCTGGCCGTAACAGGTGATATCATGGGCAATACAAACAGTGAGATCAACCCTAACCTGAGGCCATTGAAAATCAACAATACCGTATTGCCTTATCATCCTTTTGATTGCGGAAGCCCATGCCTCGATTCAGGCGATCCGTTCAGCAGCCTGACCACAGACCAACTGGGTCAAACCAGGCCGTTTTTCGGAGTAAACGATATCGGTGCATTTGAAAGCCAGGTCGGTCTGTATATTCCGCTTGTGTACCTTGGAAAAGATATAGACACCTGTACGCTGTCCAGCCTTAGTTTCGATGCTTCATCAACGGGTGATTCGGTCAACTGGTTTGTCAATTCATTGTTGAAAAAAGCAAACAGCCAGACCTTTACCTATACAACCGGGAAACTTGATTCCGTTGTGGTGGAAGTCGTCTCTCCGGCAGGATGTACCGGTTACGACACCTTAATTGTCAGCCTCTTCGACAAGATCAAACCCGGATTTTCCAATTGTCCTTCGAACAAGACAGTTGCCGGCCTCTCAGGAAGTTGCAGGGGCATTGCCACCTGGCAACCTCCTTCGGCATCTGACAATTGCCATATTGATACGGTCATATCAAACTACAGTCCCGGTGACACCTTTCCTTCAGGGGACACTTATGTGATCTATAAGGCCTGGGACGTGGCTGGTAACATGGATAGCTGCTTTTTTAAAGTGACGGTGAAAGACACGGTCAAACCTGTTATTGCCTGTGGGGCCAACATAACCACATCCCTTGATTCAGGCCTTTGCGGGGCTTATGTCAGCTATCATTATCCATCTTTCAGCGATAACTGCACCGGAGTTGTTTTAAGCATGATTTCCGGTGTTGATTCGGGTCAGTTTTTTAATGCAGGCCATACCTATGTGTTATACCAGGTTAAGGATGCGAATAACAATACCGACACCTGCGGTTTTAATGTATTTGTAAAAGATACGATCAATCCCGGAATTTCAAATCCTGGAGATACAATTGTTTCCACTACTTCCGGCCAGTGTGGTGCCATTGTCAATTTTCCGGTACCGGCAGGAACGGATAACTGTCAGGGGGCTGTCACTGTGAAAACAGCAGGACTTGATCCGGGCAGCCTTTTCCCGAAAGGTAAAACAAAACAATCGTACAAGGTAACCGATGCACAGGGAAACAGCGATTCTATTACCTTTTACATCACCGTGGAAGACAGGGAAAAACCTAAGATAATTTGTCCGCAGGACATTCAGACCTGTGAACAGGTGGTTACCTACAACGACCCGCCCGTCAGCGACAACTGTCCGGGTGTGGCCATGAACAGAATTGAGGGGCCGGCAAGCGGTTCTACCTTTAATTTTGGCTCTACTAAAATAACTTACGTAGCTACCGATTCAGCGGGGAATTCCGACACCTGTACTTTCCATGTTCTGGTCAATCACAAACCGGTGATCAGCCTGATCAATGATACGACTATTTATTACGGTGATATCTTCGTTTTGAATGCGCAGGTACAATATGCCGACAACTATGAATGGTCGCCAGCTACAGGGCTCAGTGATGCTTTTGTAAAAAATCCGGAAGCACAACCTGAGGCAGATATCGATTATGTGCTGAAAGCAACATCGGCAGACGGCTGTGAAGCCTGGGATACCATTCATGTCAAGGTGTTGTTTGAATTCATCATCCCCTCGGCATTTACCCCCGATGGCGATCATGTGAATGACCGCTGGGAGATCAAAGGGCTAATCAAATATCCGGATGCCGAACTGTGGATATACGACCGCTGGGGCAGGGAATTATTTCATTCCACAGGTTACAAGGAAAAATGGGATGGCACTTACAACGGCAACGACCTGCCTATTGATTCCTACTACTATATTTTGAATTTGAATGACGGCTCCGAAATCAGGAAAGGGACTGTTACAATAATCAGGTAAAATAGTTTTATGAGAAAGTTAATAACTTCAGGATTCATTATCACTTTGCTGATGGCTACAGCCACAGCACAACAACTGGGGCAATTCAATATGTACCTTGTGAAACCTGCTTTGCTGAACCCTGCTGCCGCAGGAATTGATAAAACCAATGATGTTACCCTGGGCTTTCGAAACCAATGGACAGGTTTTCCGGGTGCGCCCCGGTCTTTTTTCCTGTACGCCCAGTACAATGCCAACAAAAAACCGGCAGAGACCTTCAAACAATATTCCCTGCGGATTTCCGACCCATCGGTATACAACAAATTTCAACCGGATAACAAGTCGAAAATCAGGCTTTATGGTAGCGGATTGGTTATGAATGACGAACATGGTTTTGTCTCAAGGACAACAGCGATGCTATCCTTGTCCGGCCATACAAAACTGGGGGATAAGGATGAATATACCGTTGGAGCCGGTTTGTCGTTTGGGATGAACAACCTGAAGTATGACCTGAATTCACTGACCGTGTTAAATCCCGAAACTGACAACACCTACAATGGCTTTGTTTCCTATAATGAATCCACTATTTACCTCGATATGAATTTTGGATTATGGGTGGAGTCGTCTAAATTTTATGCCGGTTATTCCGCCTTGCAGGTATTTGGCAATTCATTTCCTATCGGTGGCAGTTCATCCATTTACGAACTGGAGATGCACCATTACTTCATGGCGGGTTATAAACTGGC
>CAZVAY010000252.1:0-4146 GCA_964625265.1 uncultured Sphingobacteriales bacterium
GTGTAAAATATGTCAGCTCATTAGCCATTGTGTCTACAGCTCTGATAGACACCGGCTCGAGGATGGACGAAGTTATTTTTGAAGAATTTAAAGGTACTGGTAATATGGAATTACAGCTTGACAGAAAGCTGGCAAATAAACGTATTTACCCATCAATTGACGTACCTGCATCCAGTACAAGACGCGAAGAACTACTCGTTGAAAAAGGTATTCTTCAACGTATGTGGATCCTGCGTAAATACTTGTCCGATATGAATCCCGAAGAAGCAATGCTTTTCCTTCAGGACAGGATGAAAGACACTGTGAATAATGAAGAATTTCTAATTTTGATGAATAGTTAATCCGGGGAAAGTTGAAAGTTAAGAAAGAGAAGATCATTGTCGTTTCGAGTAACCACAAGATAAAGGACGAAACTGATATTTATAAGGAACTATTTGAAGCAGGTGCAGATTACCTTCACGTGCGTAAATATGGCTACCCTACCCGCAAGATTGTTAGTATGGTGGAACGAATCCCGGAAGAATATCATTCCAGGATAATCCTGCATTCACATTTCAATGTTGCAAAAAAATACAAGCTTGGCGGTATCCACATCCCCCGAAAGGTCAGGAAAGATTTCATTTTCATGAAACTCCTGTTAGGTTCTTATAAAAAGAATGGGAAATATATTATCAGTACTTCCTATCATTCAACCAGAAAGATCGAAAGGGCACACTCTTTTTATACTTATTTTTTCATGAATAATTTTTTCGGAAGTATTCATTCCAAAGGTAAACATGCCTACAAAGACCCCGACAAGCTGGAAGATTTCCTTAAAGATACTGTAAAGGATATTGTTCCCCTTGGAGGTATTGATGCCAACAATATCAGATATATAAAGGAAATAGGATTTACTTCCGTTGCCATTCACGGTGCATTATGGGGATTTAACAACCCTGTTGAGAGGTTTGTTAAAATTAAGGCAAACTGGGATAATGCCTAATCATTTTCCAAAATAAAAAATACCTTTATCTTTGTAACTGAAAATTTGGGGTGCTCAAAATGACGAGCTGAGATTATACCCGTTTTTAGCCGTTTGGCTAAAAGGAACCTGATCCAGATAATACTGGCGTAGGAAATTGGATATTCTCTCCTGATTTAAGTTTATAAGCACCTGTAATTTTTGTTAAGATGAAAATCAAAATGATGAAAAAATTATTGGTCAGTTTAATTCTTGCAGTTTTAATCATATTTCAGTCATTAGCTCAAAATTCAATATTTGGGAAAATATACCTGAAAGCTGATAACAGTCCGCTACCAGGCGCTAATGTGTTTATTAAAAACAACTTTTCAGGCGTTGTTTCGGGCAAGGACGGCAGTTATTTCCTGGGAAACCTGAAAGCAGCCACATACACTATTGAGGTTTCTTTTATAGGCTATGAAACAATCGAGAAACAAATCATTGTCTCAGGTAATAAAAATATGGACTTTTACCTGGAAGAAGTGGCTGTTCTACAGGATGAAGTGATTATTTCAGCTACAAAAGCCGGTCATCATACACCCGGGACCTTTAGTTTGCTTAAACATGCGGAGATTGCCAAATTAAACAGCGGGCAGGACATACCATTTGTCCTGGATCAAACACCTTCAGTGGTTGTCAGTTCTGATGCAGGTACAGGTATTGGTTATACAGGAATCAGAATAAGGGGAACAGACATCACCCGGATCAATGTAACGGTAAACGGTATTCCGATGAACGATCCTGAATCGCATGGTGTCTGGTTTGTCAATATGCCGGATTTTATTTCCTCTGTTGACAATGTCCAGGTTCAGCGGGGTGTAGGTACATCCGTTAATGGTGCTGCTGCTTTTGGTGCAACTGTAAATTTCCAGACCGAAACATTGAAGAAAACGGCCTATACAGAATTTAGTTCAAAAATGGGTTCGTACAATACATTTATTGAGCATCTGAAAGCAGGAACAGGCCTGATTAATGATAAATTCCCCCTGGATGTCAGGCTTTCCAAACTTAATTCTGACGGTTATATTGACCGGTCATTCTCCGATCTGAAATCTTTTTTTGTTTCAGGTGGTTATTATTCAAAAAACCATATCCTCAGGTTCAATGTATTTTCAGGCAAAGAAAAAACCTACCAGGCATGGTGGGGAGTGCCCAAAGTCAGGCTTGAGAATGATCTGGCCGGGATGCAGGAATATCTTGATAACTGGCTTTTCACCAGTGAGGAATACCAGCATATGCTTGATTCCGACCCCAGGACTTACAATTATTACACTTACGAAAACGAGACTGATAACTATCAGCAAGACCATTACCAGTTGCTATATTCAACTAAACTTAATTCCAACCTGACGGCCAATATGGCTTTTCATCTGACTTTCGGAAAAGGCTTTTATGAACAATACAAAAAAAATGATGATTTTGCCAGCTACGGGCTTACCGATTTTATCATGGGTACAGATACTTTTAGTTCAACAGATTTGATCAGGCAAAAATGGCTCGACAATACTTTTTACGGTGCTACCTGGTCACTCAACTACAATAAAAACCTACTGAACCTGATCTTTGGCGGTGGTTGGAACCGTTATGATGGAGATCATTCTGGCCGGATAATATGGTCAGAAATTGGTGGTGAAGACATAAGGAACTTTCAATGGTATTTCAACAACGGGATTAAAACAGACCTGAATGTTTTCCTGAAAGCATACTATTTACTTAGCGATATTATTTCATTATACGGAGATGCACAGGTTAGAAGGATTGATTACACGATTAGTGGACATCATGATGACTTGAGGGATATTGGCATGAACAAAAACTATCTGTTTTTTAATCCCAGGTTCGGAGCCATTGCCAGGATAAACAGTCGCCAGCAAGCCTATGTGAGTATGGCAATAGCCAACCGTGAGCCCAGCAGGTCGGTTTTCCGTGATGCTGCTGCCAATGACAATCCCTTGCCTGAGCGTCTTTTTGACTACGAAGCAGGATATTCGTTTGCGCTAAACAAGGCACGGTTCCACTGCAACCTTTTCTATATGGATTATCTGAACCAACTGGTTATGACAGGTCAGATCAATGACGTTGGGGCTGTCATATTGCGGAATGTTCCGAAAAGTTACAGGGCAGGTATTGAATTCATTGCCGATATGGATTTTACCAAGTGGCTAAGCTGGCATGTCAATACCGCCTTTTCAAAAAATAAAGTAATGAACTTCACAGAATATGTGGATGATTGGGACAATGGCGGTCAGATATCCAATTTCCTGGGAACAACAGACCTTTCTTTTTCTCCTGCCGTAATAATTAACTCAAATATCTCAATCGTTGCAGTTGATAACCTCGAATTCAATTTAATCACCAAATACGTGAGCAGGCAATTTATTGACAATGCTTCAAATCCGGATATGTCCATTGACCCGTTCTTCGTTAACAACCTGGCGTTGAGTTATTCTTTCAAAACCACACTGGTACCTGAAATATCGTTGGGGGTCAGGATCAACAACCTGTTTAGCGAGGAATACGAAACTTTTGCCTGGACATACCGGTATTATTACAGTGGTGAATATCATGTGATGGATGGCTATTTTCCGCAGGCAACCAGAAACTATATGGGCAGCCTGACTATCCGGTTTTAGCCATTTACCGGCTGATGAATAAATTCTTAACTTGCATAAAAATTATCCTATGCAAGACAATAATAATTCAGTACATATTTTATGGACCAGTGGTGACAAAGAACTGGCCCTGAACATGGTATTAATGTATGCTTATAACGCCATGGCCAATGGTTGGTGGGACACAGTACATCTGATTGTCTGGGGTCCCTCACAAAAATTAATCGTGGAAGACCCAGAGATTTATGCCCGAATACACGATTTGAAAGGGATAGGTGTTAAAGTGGATGCGTGCAAGGGCTGTTCTGATATTTACGGTATCTCCGGTGATCTGGAAAGAGCAGGTTGTGAAGTGATTTATGTGGGGAAGCTATTAACTGAATTATTAAAAGCCGGGAAAAAAGTATTGACTTTTTAGATTCCATACAACTGATTAATGGCAGCTATCCCCTTGTGTAACCTTGTTGCATAATGGCCTGATGTGATCTCATAACATAGCTTTTTAGCCTCTATGTTCTGTTGTGATGCTGATAT
>CAZVAY010000253.1:0-4105 GCA_964625265.1 uncultured Sphingobacteriales bacterium
ATTCCTACTTCTTGTATCAAGTTCCAAAAAAACTATTTGTTGCCAAGTTCCTAACATCAATTTTTTGTCCTTAAATGGTACCGTTAGTGAAGGGCCTAGCAAAGAAGCTCTTACATGCGAATGTCCATTTCCATCATGCCACATTTTTTCATGACCATATTCAAAAATCCCCGCTGGTATTCCAGGTCGGCTTCAATACCGGCTATTTCTTTTTCAATATCAATATCCTCATCCATTGGGATGAAATATTCATTTGGGCCAACCAGAAATGAACCTGCTCCTGTTGGTTTAGAGTCGGTATATTCCAGCTTGTCGAGTGAAGCAAGCTTAATGGCCAGATCATCGAGGTAACTCAATTTCTTCTTTTGACCCTGAACCATTATTGTAATCTTCTTTTTCACAGGGATGTTGTTATTTACTTTATAATCCCTGGTGGCTGTAACAAAATCAATCAGATATTGGAACTCCTCCAAAACGTTTTTATCAATTTGCCCGGGAGATGGATATTCAGCAACCATGATATAATCTCCCTGATCACGTTCTCTTAATTGATGATAGAGTTCTTCCGTAATAAATGGAATAAACGGGTGCAGGAGCTTGAGCAATTTCTCAAAAAAATCAATCGTTGCCCCGAGAGTCGCGGGGTCTGTTTTTTCACCATATCCGGGTTTGACCGCCTCAAGGTACCAGGCACTGAAATCGTTCCAGAATAATTTATAGAATGTCATTAATACATCCGAGATCCTGAATTTTGCATAATGGTCACCGGAGATTTCAATGGCTTCATTTAATTTGTTATCAAACCATTCAATGGCCTTTGCTGATGATTCGGGTTGTTCCAGGTTGTTGTCAACCTGCCATGATTTGACCAGCCTGAAAGCATTCCAAACCTTGTTGTTAAAATTCCGTCCCTGCTCACAGAGTGATTCATCAAAAAGCAGGTCGTTGCCGGCAGGGGAGGACAGCAACATGCCAATTCTGACTCCGTCTGCCCCATATTTGGCGATCAGGTCAAGCGGTTCAGGTGAGTTGCCCAGGGATTTCGACATTTTTCTTCGCTGGCTGTCGCGAACAATACCTGTGAAGTAAACATTCCTGAAAGGCAGTTGATTTTTAAATTCATAACCGGCCATGATCATTCTTGCTACCCAGAAAAAGATTATATCGGGTGCTGTGATCAGGTCGTTGGTCGGATAATAATACCTGATATCAGGGTTGTCAGGATTTCTGATTCCGTCAAATACCGAAATCGGCCACAGCCAGGACGAAAACCAGGTGTCAAGAACGTCTTCATCCTGCTTTATTACCACTGATTCGTCATAGCCTTTCTTTTTCAGTTGGGCAATAGCCTCCTCGTGAGTTTCAGCCACCACATATTTGCCGTCAGGGGTGTACCATGCCGGAATACGCTGGCCCCACCACAACTGCCTTGAGACACACCAGTCATGGACATTTTCCATCCAGTGCCTGTAGCTGTTTTTAAATTTGGCAGGAAAAAACCTGATGTCGTCATTCATTACATGTTCCAGGGCAGGGGTCGCCAGTTCTTTCATTTTCACGAACCACTGCATACTCAGCCTGGGTTCGATCACAGCCTGGGTTCTTTCCGAATAACCCACTTTATTGGTATAATTTTCAATCTTTTCCAGTTTGCCTTCTTTTTCCAACAGTTCTACTGCCAGTTTTCGGGCTTCAAACCTGTCAATACCTTCGAATAAGCCTGCTTCAGCGTTGATAGTGCCATTATCATTAAAAATATTGATACTGGCTAAGTTGTGCCTGATGCCAATTTCGTAGTCGTTGATATCGTGGGCCGGGGTGATTTTCAGCGCCCCCGTTCCAAATTCCATATCCACATAGTCATCTTCAATTACCGGAACATGTCGGTTTACCATAGGAACGATAACCTTTTTGCCAACCAGGCCTTTGTATTTCGGATCCTTCGGATTGACGCAAACTGCTGTGTCTCCCAATATTGTTTCAGGCCGGGTGGTAGCCACCATCATATACTCATCACTGTCTTCGAAATAATACCTGACATAATATAATTTGGATTCTACCTCCTTGTAAACCACCTCTTCATCTGAAACAGCAGTCAATGCCTGCGGATCCCAGTTGACCATCCTGACACCCCTGTAAATAAGCCCTTTGTTATACAGGTCAACAAAAACCCTGATAACACTTTCGGAAAGGTCGGGATCCATGGTGAATTTTGTTCTGTCCCAATCGCAGGAAGCTCCCAGTTTTTTTAATTGCTCAATAATGATCCCGCCATGTTTTTCTTTCCACTCCCAGGCATATTTTAAGAATTCCTCCCTGGTCAGGGATGATTTTTCAATGCCTTTGCTATCAAGGTAGGCCACTACTTTCGATTCTGTGGCAATAGATGCGTGGTCGGTACCAGGCAACCAGCAGGCATTTTTGCCTTGCATCCGTGCTACTCTTACCAGGACATCCTGTATGGTATTATTGAGCAGGTGCCCCATGTGCAGTACGCCTGTTACATTGGGAGGAGGAATAACTATGGTATAAGGTTCTCTCTCGTCAGGTTCGGAATGGAAAAGTTTTTTCTCCATCCATTCCTTATACCACTTTGATTCGATGGGTGTTGGGTTATAATTTTTTTGCATTTCCATACGGCCACGCAGTTCAGTAATTCGTTTATTTTGATAAAAATATTAAGCCGCAAAGGTAAAAAGATTTATCCAGTTGGATCAGGGTTCTAACCATACCCAAAATGTGGTTATTAAAATCAGTAATTTAAGTAATTAAATACTTATATAACTAACTGAAAAACAATAAGTTTAGTTTGATTATTTTAAATATTCCTTCTATATTTGCGCATAGTGAAAAAAGTTGAACTTTAATATCATTAAAATGACAGAAATCATGAAAAAATTAACTAAGAATTTGCTGGTTCTTGCTGTATTGCTCTGCGCAATTTTTTCAACCGATGCACAAACAAACCTTGCATTAACAGCAACAGCAAACCATTCAGGGGGCGGTGGGGGTACTTACGGCCCTGCTAATTATAATGATAACTATTGGTGTAGCGGTTCCGGCTCGTGTTTCGGCTGGGTTTCCACCAGCGGTAATCCTTCTACCGGTTCATGGATTGAATTTGACTGGGGGACAACAACAGTTACCTTTGATAAGGTAAAATTATTTATGAACAATACTTCCACAAGATACCTTTCAGGAGCCACTATTACCTATTGGACTGGTTCCACCTGGGCAACTGCCACCACCTATAACACCACCTACCCAACATCATCGTTAACGTATGAGGTGACCTTTACGCCTGTTACAACTACAAAAATGAGGTTTACAAACCTTGTTACATCAGGATCACAATCGTCAAATCCGGCAACGGAGGAAATACAGATATTCCAGACAATAGTTAACGGTTTTGATGTTGCCATGACAAGGATTGATTCTCCGGCTGTACTTAACCTTGATACCAATTATGTTAAAGTTACCTTTTCCAATAAAAGGACAGACACTGTCTATTGGGTTGACCTGGGTTATCAGTTTGAAAATAACACACCTGTCCTCATTAACAACTATACGTTACCATCACCTCTGTCAGCAGGGCAATCATATTCTTATTCTTTTGCCACCCCATTTGTTGTGCCTTCATCCGGTAGCTATACGGTAAAAGCATGGGTCAATAATGCAAACGATTCATTTCCTGATAATGACCCAACTAATGATACGATAGTCTGGAACGCCTGTACAGGCATGGCAGGGAACTATACAATTGGCGCCACCGGTGATTTTGCTGACCTGGCTTCTGCGGTAGCTGCCATGCATTCATGCGGAGTTGCGGATGATATTTATTTTACTATTGATGCGGGAACCTACAACTCAACCGGGATTACTCTTGATGCCATTAATGGAGTAGGTAGCGATGCTACAGTTACCTTTGACGGGGTTGATCCAACACTTGTAAAATTGACTTCAACCGGTACATTTGGTTTTGAATTCGATGGAGGCCATCATTTCGTTCTGAAAAATATGACGATTAATGCCGGGACCTATGCAGCCGTATGGTTCCACAACCAATCCGATTACAATGAAATCAGAAATTGTATCATCAATTCAA
>CAZVAY010000254.1:0-4022 GCA_964625265.1 uncultured Sphingobacteriales bacterium
TAAAGGGGCTTTGCCTTATCTCCATGATAGTTTGCTGCCTTCACTAATGAGTAGGTGAGCATATTAAACAACAGGGTGACATCATCAGCATTCGTAAGTTTTAGGTCATTGGCTACAGCAGAAGCAATAATGTTGAATTTTGGTTCTGTTACCGCCAGATAAGCAAACCAGTTTCCATTAAAATCCCTTTCGAAATAGAGTAATATGGCCGCTTTGTCTTTCTCCTTAATGGCTTTGTCCTTGTTGTATTTGGTGATTCTGTAATCAGTCAGGTCATACAGGGAATTGGAAATCCCTTCTGTCAGGGTTTTTTCCCACAGGTTGTCAATTTGTTTGTCAGTAGTGAGGCCAAAAAAGGCAGTTTCCTCTTTAAGGTCTTTAGAAACTTTATCCACCACCGGGAGGTAAATATATTTTCCTTTTAATAATTTAATATCAAATTCTCCGGGTTTATCAGGCATGTAGGTTTGACCGAAAGAGTTGAACTGCAAGCCCCCAATCATCACTAAAATAAATATCTGTCTTATACTTCTCATTACTGATTTAATTTATTAAGGCATAAAAAATTCAGGTCACTAAAATACAAAATTATATTGTGTAGCAAAGATAATAGATTCATTACATTTTTTCGGGTGCTTCAATCCCACATAAAGACAGGGATAGTTGTAAAACGATGGCAGTAGCTTTTGACAACAGCAACCTGAAGTTCCTGATGGCTTTATCAGGATTTTTCAGGATCGGGTGGTCGTGGTAAAATTTGTTATAAAGCTTGGCCAACTGGAAAGCGTACTGGGCCATAATAGCAGGGTCGAAGTTTGCCTCAGCTTCGGTCAGGGATTTATTGAACAGATAGATCTTTTTTAGGATATCCAGTTCTTTGGGGTTTATTCCGATGGCTGAGTAGTCGAAATGATCATTCATACCTTCTTCCCCTGCCTTGCGCAAAACACTTTTTATCCGGGCATGGGTATATTGAACAAACGGCCCGGTGAATCCCTGGAAGTCAATGCTTTCAGCCGGATTAAAAGTGATGTTTTTCCGCGCATCAGATTTTAGGATAAAAAATTTCAGAGCGCCAAGCCCTATTATTTCGGCCAGTTGATTAATTTCTTCTTCAGAAGTGTCAACCAATTTACCTGAATCTTTGATATAGTCGGCAGCGGTCTGGGTCATCTCGTCCATCAGGTCATCGGCATCAACCACTTTGCCTTCCCTCGATTTCATTTTTCCTTCCGGTAAATCAACCATACCATACGATAAATGGAAAATGGTTTTTGCGTAAGGTTTTCCCAGCCTGGCCAGTAATAGTTTAAGCACTTTAAAGTGATATTCCTGCTCATTTCCAACTATATACATGGAAATGTCGGGACAATAATCATTGAACTTGATCTCAGCAGTACCCAGGTCCTGCGTCATATACACTGAAGTGCCATCAGGCCTTAACAACAGTTTTTCATCCATGCCGTCATCAACCAGGGAGCACCAGACAGAATGATCTTCTTTCCTGTAAAAAACACCTTTTTCAAGTCCATCATCAACAAGGATTTTTCCTTTTTGATAGGTTTCTGACTCGTAATAAACCCGGTCAAAAGAGATACCCATGCGGCTGTAGGTTTTGTCAAATCCCTCGTAGGCCCAGTTGTTTAATTTTTGCCAGATGGAGCGGGTTTCAGGATCGTTTTCCTCCCATTTACGGAGCAGTTCCCTGGCTTCTGTCATTAATATGGATTTTTCTTCTGCTTCTTTTTGTGTCAGGCCCTGGCGGGTAAGGGATTCAATTTCTTCCCTGTATTTCTTTTCAAATAACACATAATATTTCCCAATCAGGAAGTCGCCTTTTATTCCGGCAGATTCCGGTGTTTCATTATTTCCATATTTCATCCAGGCGAGCATGGATTTACAGATGTGGATCCCCCTGTCATTTACCAGGTTGGCTTTAATGACCTGATGCCCGCGTGCTTTTAGAATCCCGGCAATAGCATGGCCGAGGAGGTTGTTCCTGACATGTCCCAGGTGCAAGGGTTTGTTGGTGTTGGGGCTCGAATATTCAATCAGGTATTTCTTTTTGTCCTGGGCCGGGTTTACCAGCGAAACAGGTTCATGAACGATACCCTGTATATACCGGATCCAAAAACTGGCTGATATGTTGAAATTCAGGAATCCTTTTACAATATTGAAATCAATGATGAAATCAAGTTTTTCTTTCAGCCGGTTCCCAAGCTCTGTGGCGGTTTGTTCAGGAACTTTTCCGGAGTACTTTAAAAATGGAAAAACAATCAGTGTTACATCCCCGGAAAAATCGGGGTTTGTGGGTTCAACCTGTACCTGTCCGGCCTGGAGTTCTGCCTGGTATAATTCCCTGAGTACCGTTACGGTTTCCGTTCTTATTTGCTGGAATAAATCCATTTGGAAAGAAATTATTGATTAGAGGCAGCAAAGTTAATCCGAATATGCCGGATTGCCTCAAAAGGTTTTTAGTTGTTTGTTTCCCAGTTATAAGCATTGAACAGGTTGGCAGTCAGGCGAAAGGTGAATCTGTTTCTTTAGCAAAATGGCGGTAAACCAGTCTGTCCATCAAACCGGGACAGAATTTATTCAACCACATGGTAGCCCAGCCAACGAAAGACATGACCAGGTATTTTTTACGGTGATAGGTGGCCCAGGCAATTTTGTTTGCTACCATTGCGGCAGTCATCATTTTCCCTTCGTTCCTGGGAGATTCCCCTTGCTCTTTTCCATCAGCATCCAGTGCGGTAACGCGGATATTCGTGGCTGTAAAACCAGGGGCAGCAATCAAAATGTGGAGGCCGTCCTTGTAATGTTCTGTTCTAAGGACCTCATAAAACCCATTGAGGGCAAATTTGGAGGCTGAATAACCTGTCCTGCCGGGTAATCCCCTGAAACCTGCAACAGAAAGCACCCCGACTATACTGCCTTTGGTTTCCAACAGGTACGGGAGTGCATACTTGGTACAATAAACACTGCCCCAAAAGTTAATGTCCATGACAGTATGCATGAGTTTCATGTCGATATCCTTTAACATGGCACGCATCGAAATACCGGCATTGTTGATCAGGATGTCTATCTTTCCAAAACGGCTGATCGTCTGCTCAATGATGTTTTTACAGTTCTCTTCAATAGCAACATCTGCCAGTATAGTCAGGGTTTCAACCCCTAGTTTCTGGCATTGCTCCTCAACATTTTTCAATCTGGTTTCATCGCGGGCAACAAGCACTACATTGCTTTTCTTTTGGGCAAACTCCAGCGCACATGCCATTCCGATACCTGAAGAAGCTCCTGTAATAATAGTAATCTTATTTTCAAACATAACGCATTCCCTTCGAATCCAAAAATACTACTAATTAGCCAATAATTGTGAAGTTTGCTATTCAACTATGAGCTTCTGGCCCACATTGATGATGTTGTCCTGAAGATTATTTAGCTCTTTCAGGCGTTGTACGGTTATGTTGTATTTGCGGGCTATCGAAAACAAGGTCTCATCTACCTGGACAACGTGAAATTTCTGGTTTGAGTTATTATTGATTCTCTTAATTGGGGCGGTATGGGTTGTCACATTTGAAACAGTTCCTTCAACAACCAGCTTTTGCCCAATATCAATATTATTTGAGGTCAGGTTATTGAGTTGTTTGAGCCGGGTTACCGTAGTGTTATATTTTTTTGAAATGGAGTAGAGTGTTTCACCTTTGGCAACTGTGTGGTACGATTGGTTTTTCGTTGCTGTTCTTCCGGGTTGGGTTGTAATTGTTGATGATTTTGGCTTTGTTGAAAGAGTTGGTTTGATAAACGGATCCTGGTTATTGCTCGTAGGTTTGGTTAACGATGAATAAACCGGTTTCGCAGGAAGTTTAATAATGAGCCTCTGGCCTGGTTCCAAATCATATTTATCCAGTTTATTTTTTGAGATCAGGTCGATAATGGTAGTTTCGTATTCTTTTGATATGGTATAAAGCGATTCTTCCGGTTTGACAATATGAAACAGGGTATCACCTCCCTGACCCATT
>CAZVAY010000255.1:0-3985 GCA_964625265.1 uncultured Sphingobacteriales bacterium
TTGGACAAGTCCTCATCCTCCTGCTTGTCGAATTTTTCCATGTCATCATCCAGCTTCAGGTCAACCTTCCTTTTCGAGATCAGGTTCAGGCATTTGTTGATCACTATTCTTTTTAGCCACTGGCCAAAGGTACTTTCAAACCTGAAATTTTTAATTTTCATAAAAGCTTCGGCAAAGGAATCCTGGAGGATGTCTTCAGCATCTTCGCGGTTGTTCAGTATTCTATAAGCAATGTTGAGCATATTGACCGAGTAAGCTTTGTAGAGCTGGAACATAGCGGCCTGGTCACCTATTTGTGACGCCCTGACCCAATTGTCATGTATGTGGCCTGCCTGTTGTTCCAATCTAAGTTTGATTTCAGTGTTAAATGACAAGAGATAAAATCAATAGTTGCATCTCCGGCAATAATATTTCATATTTGTACGAATAAGAAAGCTAAAAAGTAACTACAAACATTCTTTTTCAAATTTACATGAATTTATTTCAGTTGAAATTAAAGGTTGCAGAAAAAATCCTTAGAAAAATGAAACAATACCAACTGAAAAAATAAAATTTGTAGTTTTACTACTCAATAGTGTGAATTTACAGGAGAAATTTAATGAGAAGGAAGAAAGCCGGAATAGTTGAGTACCTGGGCAGTTTTATTAATGGCAGGCTGGTGGAGAAAGTAACCAGCTCCCTCAATGGCGATTTGTATGTTTATTACATCAACGGCAGGTATATCCTTGAGGCCGTTGACACAAACTATTCCTTCGGTGACCTTCATGACGGTTTTAGAAAAATATTCAAAAAGATCGGGATCCGGGAATTTCAACCGGCTTCGGTCTTGTTGTTGGGGTTGGCCGGTGGCAGTGTTCCGGTTATTTTACTGGATGAACTGAAAATCGACTGTGATATCCAGGCTGTGGATTTTGACCCTGAAGTGCTCTATCTTGCTAATAAGTATTTTAACCTGGGGCATCATGACAGGTTAAAAGTAGCTGTAAAAGATGCAGAAGAATTTGTAAGTACCTGTAACAACACCTACGACCTGATTGTATTTGATATTTACATCAATGATCAAATCCCACCGCAATTTGAGGAAGCAGAATTTCTGCGTCATTTAAAAAGGTTGCTAACGCCTGATGGCAGGCTGTTGTATAACAAGGATGTCAACCATCCGGATATGAAAAAGAGCCTGCCTGTTTTGGAAGAAAGACTGAGAAAAGTTTTCCCGGAGATTGAAAAACTGCAGGTGGTAAAGAATAATTATTTCTTCTGGGGAAGGTAAAGGTTGTTTTTAATGATCAGCGCACATTCATAGTCTCCCAGGGGGGAGTAATGCGGGTCACAATCAAGGAACAGGTTCTGATAATTATCACGGTTATACTTTTTAAGTAAGGGGTTAAATATGTCGATATAGGTCATTCCGTGCTGACAGCAAATTGAATCTAAAGCGGGGCCCAGCCTGTTTTCCCAATCCGGATTGTTAAAAGCATCTTCGAAATCTGCTGAACCCGGAAATGCGGTGATATACATCCTTCTGTGGCCGGCTTTTTTCCTGATCTGAAGCAGGTCGTATGCCAGCAAATCAAGTTCATCGGCAGTAAATACCCGGAACTTCGGCTTTTCCGGAGGGATATGTGTTTTTTTTAAAAAATGTTGATCATGAATTTTATTCAGTATCATGCCCGTATGGGTCATTTTTAAAATTCCTTTGATGTAGGTAATTTTTTGCACTTTGATATTGGGCGGATACCAGCTTGAATTTTCCAGTTTGTCGACAAAGTATTTCAGTTGGTAATTCCCGTTTGCATCTTTTACCCTGTATGGCCTGTATTGGTAGTAATGGTATTTTTTTCCGTATGCAAGGCTGTTGTCATCAAAATCGTTATCGGGAAACAGGCCAGTTAGAACAATCGTGTGGTCAAACTGCATGGCCAGGTTTTCGTAAAGCAATGCCATCTGTGTGGTACCAAAATATCCTGCCGTTCCAAAATTCAATACTTCCTGCCCCAACCATTTTTCCAGCAGGTTCGACATGCGGTTGTCATCATTGAGCCCCCATCCTTCTACAAAAGAGTCCCCAAGAAAAACAATCCTGGGTTTTGAAGAATGCCTTGACCTTTCTATATCCCGTGCCCCATCACTGTTGAAGGTATATTTTACTTTGTAACAGGTTGAGGTTTTTTTGAAAACGGAATTAGGAATATGCCAGATACCAAAATGCGGGTCAATATCTGCCACCTGGTAGTTTTGAAACCTGATACGGGTAAAATAGGGTGGGTCTGCCATATGAAACACCCTGATGAGTACTGCCGATCCGGTTTCCATCAGCAGCAGGAAAATCAAAAGGTTAATCCCAATCAGTTTCAGCCTGTATTTACCACTCTTCTTTCCCTTTTTACTCACAATATCCTGTTAGTTTTTAATTATTCTGTAAACCGAAACTGAATTTCCGCTACTGATCTTTATGAAATAAGTTCCGCTGGGATAAGGCCTCAAATCGAGCCTTGCCGGCAGGGCCATTATTGTTGTATAAATAAGTCTGCCGTCAAGACTGCTGAGTTCAACCCTGTATTGTTCCGTACCGTACCGGACAGCCTCAATCAAAAGATAACCGGCTGTTGGGTTTGGGTACACGGCAAATTGTAGCTCATGTTCAAAAATATGATCCGTGCATTTTACCAGTGTCAGGGAGGTTGTATCGGCATGGGAACAATTGAAGGCATTAGTGATCCTGGCAATGATGTCATAGGTTCCCGTACCGCCCAGGCTGTTTTTATCGGCCCTGAAAAAGGTATCGGTGGATTTGTCCTGCCAGAGGTAGGAAGCATATCCTGCCGGAACCCGGAAAATCCTGAAGGAATCAATGCAGATGGTGTCGGGTGCTCCCAGATCAACTTCGGGGAAGGGTTTGACTACGATATCCATACTGTCTTCGGTTTTACATCCGTGGAAATAGCCGAAACTTTTTATATTTAAGGTATCCGGGATATTGGGCAGATTGGCCAAAACCAATGTGTCATTATGATTGCCGGTGCTCCAGCCAAAGGATTCAAAACGGCCGGCATTGGGCAGAACAAGTGAAACGGATTCATTGGCACAAAGAGAAGTATCGGACAATGGCCCCGGATAGTACATTTTAAATTCATCAGCACCGGGATTGACATACTTGCGGCTTTCACCATCTAAGTCTTTTAGATATCCACTGATTTTCGGACACTGGAGAGAATCGATGTTTTCAAGCAAGTGTAAGTTGGAATCGGAGCAGAAAACCGGGTTCACAAGCCGTGAATTACCATCAAAGCCTGTATTTTGTTGCCAGGTTGAAAGAGAGTCCATGCTGTTACCGTCCAGAACAAAAGCAGGGGAGCCGGTATAATTGAACCCGTTGTAATTGCTTGTAAACTTCTTTATGCCGTAAGCACTGATGAGCATGCCCGGTGACGGACTGCTAATAAGGTTATTCCTGAATTTAAGGTCGTTGCAAAAGAGCAGGTTGAGGCACATGTTGCTGTAGGAAGTGCCAGTCATGCGAATGGTATTGTGGTAAAAATAAAAGTAATCGGATTTTTTTATGGTTATGCCGGTGGCAATTTCATGGGAATGCATCCGGATCATATTGTCAACAATATAGCTTTCAAAACCCGATGAGGAAAATGACCTGTCCACCAAAATAGCCGAGCTCAATTCAGGTGCTATGCTGAAAGAAAAGACATTTGCCTGTATTTTGTTTTGATATGGGCTTTTAAGGAGGTAAATCCCGTTTTTACCACTTGAATCAATGGTATTATAAAAAGTATTGCCTTTAATAAACAGGGCTGCCTGGTACAAGGCATAAACTGAGGCATCGTATTGGTTAATGAAATTATTTTCTTCGATAAAAAAGAATCCGTCATGGTTGAACTCATTGCCTGTCAGCGAGAGAGCACGTGCCCCGTTTGTAAAAGTATTTTGCCAGAAACGGTTGTATTTCTGTGGGGCAGACTGGTCTCCAGTTGAG
>CAZVAY010000256.1:0-3962 GCA_964625265.1 uncultured Sphingobacteriales bacterium
CCGGTCTGAGCAGGATGGTGATAAAGACCTGGTTACAGGCAATAAGGCTGGTAGAATTAAATTCTATAGAAATACTGCCGGACAGGGTAATGAGGCTGCTTTTATTCCGGATACCATTCAGGTGGCTGATGTCCAGGGTGGCTTTGCAAGTCCAGCTATGGCTGACCTGGATCATGATTCGCTGGTAGACCTGGTGATAGGTGGTTTTTGGGGACGGATAAGTTATTTTAAAAACACCGGAAACCTGTCTGCACCGGAATTTACACTGGTTACCGATACCCTGGGCGGATTCTATATTGATGGCGGAAACCATTACACTTCACCTGCCATTGCCGATCTGGATACCAACGGCCATCCCGACCTTGTTGTTGGCTACCAGGTATGGAGAAAATCGGCCGGCATGCACCTGGGTAAACTGGCCTTTTTTAAAGATATTGACCTGAACCTGGCAGGGAAATTCCGGAATATCGATACGCTGTTGTACGATTCGGTAAATAAACTGACCATAAGCCACTCTCTGGGGCTTAAACTGAAACCTGCTATTGGCCTGGTTGACCGTGATTCATTACCGGATATTATGCTGGGCAGCGAACGCGGAGGACTGATGTTTTTTGGAACTTTTTTCGATACGGCAAGAATTAGTTCTGTGCCCAAAATAATAAACAGGGAGTATTCCATAAGCGTATTTCCCAATCCATGTTCAGAAAACCTCAATGTTTCCATAGGCAATGGGGTAAACTCATTGACTGAAATTGATATCTTTGATATTTTCGGAAAAAAAGTCAGTTCTGCAAAAATTCATGACAGATTTGTAAGGCTCAATACCACCGGCCTGGCATCCGGCTATTATATACTTAGAATCAGTGATAGAAAAGGTAACCGGATTTCAAAGCCTATTATTAAAAAATAGGATTAGCCTGGTTTCAATCACCCGTAGGTTGATAAATACATTGAAAGAGCGATGTCCCCTGATTATTTATTAATGGATTAAGCCTTAAAATTTTCCGGTTTTTCAGTAACAAAAACATCCTGTTATCGGTCAAAGGAAATAACCATGTAAAGGCGCGGGGCAATTGTATTGTTTTTGCAAATAGAGCGAACCTGATTTTAGCAAAATGAAAATTATTATCCTTTATTTATCAATTTTTCTTTCCTGTCTTTCATCCGCATTTCCTGAAGGGGAAGAAATACAGAAAAATACGATAAGCGGTTACATCAGGGACGCCTCTTCAGGCGAAGCACTGATCGGGGCAACTGTATTTATTAAAGAAACCGGGACAGGAACTGTAACAAATACTTACGGATTTTATTCTATCAGCCTGGTGCCTGGAACTTATAACCTGACAGTTTCGTACATAGGGTTTACGACAGTGAACAAAACGGAAAAACTGAACAGGAATATCCGGTTGAACCTGGAGCTTCAACCAAAGGCATACGAAACAAAAGAAGTCATTATTCAGGCAGAACGCAAAGACAAAAATATATCCAGTACAGAAGTAGGCAGGGTAGATGTTCCCATGGAAAAAGCCAGGGTGCTACCAGCCATTATGGGTGAAACGGACATCCTGAAAACCATACAATTGTTACCGGGGGTGCAATCTGCCGGTGAAGGAAGTACAGGCTTCTATGTCAGGGGTGGTGCTGCCGACCAAAACCTGATCCTGCTTGATGAAGCCGTTGTATTCAATACCGGACATTTGTTCGGTTTTTTCAGTGTGTTTAATCCCGATGCGGTTACTAATACCACGCTGATCAAAGGGGGTATGCCCGCAAATTACGGAGGCCGTTTGTCATCGGTTGTAGACGTTAGCATG
Organism: uncultured Sphingobacteriales bacterium; assembly: GCA_964625265.1. Taxonomy (GTDB): domain Bacteria; phylum Bacteroidota; class Bacteroidia; order CAILMK01; family JAAYUY01; genus CAYNBC01. The sequence continues at coordinate 1,815 of CAZVAY010000256.1, forward strand.
AAAGAGGGCAACAACAAAAGTTACCATTCTGCAGGAGGTATCGGGATTATTTCTTCCAGGTTGACAGTTGAAGGGCCTATTCAGAAAGATGTGAGTTCGTTTATGATATCGGGCAGACGTACCTATATTGATGTGCTGATAAGCCCATTTACAAAAAACACGGATTTTGAAGGAAACGGTTATTATTTTTATGACCTGAATACAAAATTGAATTACAAATTCAGCGACAAAGACAGGCTGTATTTCGGAGGCTATTTTGGCAGGGATGTTTTTTCGTACAACAGCCCTGATGGGGGAGATTTTAAAGTGGATATCCCCTGGGGCAATGCCACTTCAACGCTGCGTTGGAACCACCTTTTCAGCGATAAGCTCTTTATGAACGCAACCGCCATCTACAACGACTATCATTTTGACTTCAGGGTAAAAAGCGACCAGATTGGACTTGAATATTATTCGGGAATTAAGGATGTGAATGTTAAAACTGATTTCAGTTATTTTCCGGGTTCCAATCATAAAATCAAATTTGGTTCGCAGTATACCTATCATACCTTTATTCCTTCAACAGCAACCTTTATGACCCCGGGTCTGGAGATCAATGCCGATAATATTAAAAAGAAATATGCGCATGAAACCGGTTTATATTTCCTGGACGAATTTGATATTTCCGAATTAATTAAAGTCAATGCAGGGCTGAGGTTTTCTACTTTTAGTATAGCGCCACCCTATACCGAGCTGAGTGAAACAGAGCCTGGAAAATATGATACGATCCGCTATGGAAAAGGAGACGGTATGAAATCCTATTCAGGCTTTGAACCCAGGATCAATGTGCGAATATCGCTTAACGAAAGATCCTCGGTCAAGCTGTCGTACAATCACAATTTCCAGTATATCCACCTCGTATCCAGTTCAACCTCTACTTTGCCAACAGACATTTGGGTCCCCAGCACCAAAATGGTACAACCACAGGTAGGCGATCAATATTCTGTAGGCTACTTCAGGAATTTTTTTGAAAATACTATTGAAGCATCGGTTGAGCTCTACTATAAAAAGATGCGAAACCTGATTGAATACCGGGACGGTTATATAGAAACAATGGGCCGTGAACTCGAATGGGATTTCGTGTTTGGGGCAGGTGAAGCTTACGGTGCCGAGTTGTTTATCAATAAAAAATATGGTGACCTGACAGGCTGGATCGGTTATACCTGGTCGAAATCGATACGGAAATTTGATGATTTGGCTACCAAAATATTTCAGTCAAAATATGACCGGACTCATGATCTGAGTATTGTGGCCACTTATGAACTCAATAAAAGAGTGAGTTTCGGGGCGACATTTGTGTACGGAACAGGTATTGCCACCACCTTGCCGGTGCGCAGGTATCTGCTTGATAATACAATAGTCAACGAATATATGGACCGGAATAGTTACCGGCTTGAGCCTTATCACAGGCTGGATATTTCAGCCGTAGTGAAAGGAAAGAAAACTAAAAAATTCCAAAGCGAATGGGCATTTTCTATCTACAATGTTTATAACCACAAGAATGTCTACTTTATTTATTTTGACGTAGAGGGAGACCCCTATGATGGCAGCCTGAAACTTACGGCAAAAAAAGTTTCGCTATTCCCAATTATCCCTTCTGTAAGTTGGAATTTTAAATTTTGATACAAATGAAAAAATACAAAATATTTTATCTGTTAGCTTTTATCATTTTTATTTTTCAAGGATGTACGGAAGATATTACCCTGGATATGCCTGCCGGTGAAGAGAAAATAGTGGTGGAAGGTAATATTGAAAACGGCCAGCCACCCTTTGTTGTGCTTACCAAAACAGTACCTTATTTTTCAGAAACCTCAGTGGAAAGCCTGAGCAATAGCTACGTTACCGGGGCAGATGTGAAAGTATCGGATGGAACAACAACTTTTGATCTTCTTGAAGTTAACCTGGCCAGTCTTCCTGATTCCATCAGGCAAATGATCTCGGTCATGCTGGGCATTGACCTGGGTGATTTTTCAGGGTTCAACTACGTATTTTATACCAGCCTTGATGTATTGGGTGAAGTAGGTAAAAACTATGAATTGACTGTGGACTACAAACAGCACCATCTTCATGCGGTGACGCAGATTTTGCCCCCGGTTCCCATCGATAGCC
>CAZVAY010000257.1:0-3951 GCA_964625265.1 uncultured Sphingobacteriales bacterium
TGTTGGCACGTGCTTCTCCCAGGGAACAATAATGCTTAACCGTTTTTCGGCTCTCATACATATCCCTTGTGGTAGAATACTTTTCTTTTATGTCGGCAATAAACCCGGATGATTTATCTTTAGAAATCAGCTTACTCACTACCTGTACAGCCAGCGATGCATCCTTCACATGTACAACAGGACCGGAATATTGAGGGTCTATTTTGACGGCAGTATGAATTTCGGATGTTGTGGCGCCACCGATCAACAGAGGGATTTTTATTTTTCTTCTCTCCATCTCTGCTGCAATATTTTTCATTTCTTCCAGAGAAGGCGTAATCAATCCGCTGAGGCCAATAATGTCTACATTCTCACTGATGGCAGTGTCCAGGATTTTTGCCGTTGGAACCATGACGCCCAGATCGATGATCTCATAATTGTTGCACGACAACACGACACCAACTATGTTTTTCCCGATATCGTGGACATCTCCTTTTACCGTTGCCAGAAGTATTTTAGCCGCAGGGCCACTTTGCTTCTGCAATGCTTTCTCTTTTTCGATAAATGGCGTCAGAATGGCTACTGCCTGCTTCATAACCCTTGCTGATTTAACAACCTGTGGGAGAAACATTTTCCCGCTTCCAAACAATTCACCAACGACATTCATACCCGCCATCAGCGGGCCTTCGATAATGTCCAGGGCAAAGGCAAAGGTCTGTTGTGCTTCGGCAATATCTTCTACAATGAAATCAACAATTCCTTTAACAAGCGCGTGTTCAAGTCTTTTTTCTACAGCCTGATTGCGCCACTCCAGGGTTTTTGTTCCCGTTTTACCTTCTTTTTTATGTGTTTCAGCAAATGATATCAGGGCTTCAGTAGCATCCGGTGTTCTGTTGAAAATCACATCTTCAACCAGTGTTAACAGCTTTGCCGGAATTTCATCATATACTTCCAGCATTGCAGGGTTAACAATACCCATATCCAGGCCTGCCCTGATAGCATGATACAGAAAAGCCGCATGCATCGCTTCACGAACCAGGTTATTTCCGCGGAAGGAAAACGATAGATTAGAAATACCACCGCTTGTTTTAGCATAAGGCAGGTTCTTTTTAATCCATTCCACCGAGCGAATAAAATCCACGGCATAATTGTTATGCTCACTGATCCCTGTAGCAATTGCCAGCACATTGACATCAAAGATGATATCTTCGGGTGGAAAATTAACTTTGGAAGTCAACAGGTCATAAGCCCTTTGACAAATTTTAATTTTTCTCTCATAACTATCGGCCTGGCCCTCTTCATCGAAAGCCATGACCACAGTTGCAGCGCCATACCTCCGGATTGTTTCAGCTTTTTCAAGAAATGCTTGTTCTCCTTCCTTCAGGCTAATGGAGTTGACTATAGCTTTACCCTGAATACACTTTAACCCTGACTCAATAATTTCCCAATTGGAGGAATCAATCATAACCGGGAGTTTTGCAATATCGGGTTCTGAAGCGATCAGGTTTAGAAAATGAACCATAGCCACAGGCCCGTCAATCATGGCTTCGTCCATACAGATATCAATCACCTGTGCACCACCCTCTACCTGATGGCGCGCTACCGATAGAGCTTCGTTGAAGTTTTCTTCCTTGATAAGTCTGAGAAATTTCTTTGACCCGGAAACATTGGTTCTTTCTCCAATATTGACAAAATTCCTCTCCGGTGATATATGGACTGCTTCGAGTCCGGCCACATAGGTTTCATGGTGTTTCTCAGCCGGGATTCTGGGTCTGGCACTCTTTACTATCCCGCTAAATGCCCTGATATGGTCAGGAGTTGTTCCGCAACAGCCCCCAACGATATTGACAAGCCCTTCGTTGATAAAATGTTCCAACTGCCCGGTCATTCGTTCAGGGCTTTCGTCATATTCGCCAAACTGGTTAGGGAAGCCCGCATTGGGATAAGCCGAAATATATAAATGCGTTTTGGCCGCCAAATCTCTGATTTGAGGTAGCATATCCTGTGCACCGGTCGAACAATTCAGGCCAATACTCATGATAGGGGCATGTGATACCGATACGAGGAAAGCCTCCAGTGTTTGCCCTGACAAGGTTCTTCCACTGGCATCAACAAGCGTACCTGACACCATGATTGGCAGCTTTGTGTTCCTGCTTTTAAAAACCCGGTCGATAGCAAAGAGGGCGGCTTTAGCATTGAGGGTATCGAAAATGGTTTCAATCAGGATGATATCGGCTTTCCCATCGACAAGGCCCTCAATCTGTGGTGTATAAGCTTTTACCAGATCATCAAAGCCAACCTCCCTGAACTCCGGGCGGTTTACATCTGGTGACATGGAAGCTGTTTTGTTTGTTGGCCCTAAAGCACCTGCTACAAACCTCGGTTTATCTTCTGTTGCCACTTCCAGACAAGCTTCTTTGGCAAGGCGGGCAGATTCGAAATTCATTCGATAAACCAGGTCTTCCATGCCATAATCGAGCATCGAAATAGCATTGGAATTAAAGGTATTGGTTTCAATAATATCTGAACCGGCCTCAAGATATTTAGTATGAATTGTTTTAATAATGTCGGGGCGTGTCAGGGTCAACAGGTCGTTGTTACCTATTTGATCTTTCGGATGATTGGCAAATTCCTGTCCGCGATAATCATCTTCACCAAGGTGGTACGCCTGGATCATGGTGCCCATGGCGCCATCTAACAGCAGAATTTTATTTTTAAGAATTTGTTTCAGCATAATAAAACTCAAAAGCCCAACCTGGCAAGCACTTCACTTACATCTGTTGAGTCATTCATAATATAAAAATGCAAGTGCTTAACATCATTGTTCAGCAGTTCGGTACATTGGTCAACCATCCAGTTTATGCCAATTTCACGAACATGATCCGGATTGGCACTGATCTCATCTACCAGGGCTTCAGGTAAATCAACATGGAAATTCCTGGGGATTGAAGTCAAATGGCTTTTTCTGTTTACAATTTTCAATCCCGGCAATATGGGAGCTTCAATGCCTTCTTCCTTGCATTTAACCCTATAATCTAAAAAATGCCTGGATTCAAAAAACATTTGTGATACCACATAGTCAGCGCCATTTTCCACTTTTTTCTTTAAATATTGAATGTCGGTTTTCAGGTTCGGTGCTTCAAAATGCTTTTCCGGATAACCGGCTACACCAATACAAAAATCAAGAGGATTAGAGTTTAATATTTCATCCAGGTAAATACCTTCCCGCAAATTCGCAACCTGCCTGACAAGATCACTTGAATACAGATTGGCCGAGCGGCTTTTATCCATGGTTTTTTTATAATTGGTTTCATCACCGCGCAGGGCAAAAACATTTTCGATACCGAGGTAATTGAGTTCAATCAATGCATCCTCAGTTTCTTCTTGCGAAAATCCACGACAAAGAATATGCGCTACTGTGTCGATATTAAACCTGTTTTGTATGACACCGCAGATGCCAATTGTTCCGGGCCTCTTCCTTCTTATTTTGCGAACTATGGTGCCATCTTTCTTTTCTTCATAGCTTGCTTCTGCCGAATGGCTGGTTACATCAATGAAAGGGGGGTTGTATTTCTGCAGTTCCTCTGTAATGCTGATAATATCATGTCCGGAACTACCCCGTGATGGCGGTATGATCTCAAAACTGATTTGGATATCATTGGTTTTCTGCAGGTGCTCAATAACTTTCATTTCTTTCTTTCCTCATTTTTTGGGCAAATTTAATGAAACCAAGATGAATTCTTTACTTATTAAGAATTTATCTAATTCTTTCAAATACCAGGAGTTATTACTCCGGATGGAATTAAGAATAACTATAACTTCAATAAGGCTGAAAAATAAAATTAGCTCCTTTTTCCGAAATCAACAGAATACAGATGTGTGTTGATGCTGGCTTGTAAACCTTCAGGAAACTGCTTTTTTTGTTTTTCTTGATAACATTAACTCTTACCAATTCTTCCACGGGGGTCACGC
>CAZVAY010000258.1:0-3937 GCA_964625265.1 uncultured Sphingobacteriales bacterium
ACCTCTCGGCAAGTTGATTTGTATCACCGGAGTTTCCGGTAGTGGAAAATCCTCTTTGATCAATGAAACCCTGTATCCTATTATCAGGAACCGTTTTTACCGGTCGAAAGAAAAACCCCTGCCCTACAAGGATATCAAAGGGTTGGAAAACATTGACAAAGTCATTGAGATAGACCAGTCGCCTATTGGCCGTACACCGAGATCGAACCCTGCCACCTACACGGGGGTATTTACGAATATCCGGAACCTTTTTTCGCAGCTTCCCGAATCTAAAATACGGGGCTTTAAGCCTGGTCGGTTTTCGTTCAATGTCAAGGGAGGGCGCTGTGAGGAATGTCAGGGTGCAGGCATTAAAACCATAGAAATGAATTTCCTGCCCAATGTGTATATCACCTGCCCGTCATGCCAGGGGAAACGCTACAACAGGGAAACGCTGGAAGTAAGGTACAGGGGGAAATCCATCAATGACGTCCTGAATATGCCCATCCGGGATGCGATGGAGTTTTTTAAAAACATTCCGCAGATCAAAAGAAAGATCAAAGCACTGGATGATGTAGGGATGGGGTATGTCACCCTGGGGCAATCGTCTACCACGCTGAGCGGGGGCGAGGCTCAAAGGATCAAACTGGCCTCGGAACTATCCAAACGCGATACGGGCAAAACCCTTTACATCCTTGACGAACCTACCACAGGCCTGCACTTTGAAGACATCAAGATGTTGATGAATGTGCTGAACAAATTTGTGGATAAGGGCAATACGGTGCTGATCATTGAGCACAACATGGATGTTGTCAAACAGGCTGACCACATAATCGACATGGGGCCGGAAGGAGGAGAAGGGGGCGGAACCATTGTATGTACGGGTACTCCTGAACAACTTGTTAAGAAAAAATGCGGGTTTACGGCTGAATTTCTGAAAAAGGAGCTAAACTGACTCCGTGGTTAACCGGACATGAACCTTATCATAATCCTTATTAATTTTGAAGTTTATGAAACTGAATATCGAATCGAAAATAACCCTGAATAACGGAATAGAAATTCCGCAACTGGGCCTTGGTGTATTCCAGGCCTCCGCAGGCAGGGAAGTTGAAGATGCAGTCTTATGTGCCCTCCGGGAAGGTTACAGGCTCATGGATACAGCTGCCATTTACGGCAATGAACAGGGAGTTGGCAATGCTTTGAAAGCCAGTGGCTTGAAACAGGAAGATTTCTTTATTACCACCAAGTTGTGGAATTCAGACCAGGGTTATGACAGTACTTTGTTTGCCTTCGAAAAGAGCCTCCGTAAGTTAGATATGAAATATATCGACCTGTACCTGGTTCACTGGCCCGTAAAAGGAAAGTTTAAGGAAACATGGAAAGCGTTTGAAAAACTTTATGAAGAAAAGCTGATCAGGGCAATCGGGGTCAGTAATTTTTTACAGCATCACCTCGAAGAACTGCTGTCAGCTTGCCATATCCCACCTGCTGTTAACCAGATTGAGTTTCATCCCTATTTGCAACAACCCGGTTTGATTGATTTCTGTCGGCAACAAAATATCGCAGTTGAAGCCTGGAGGCCAATTATGCAAGGCAAGGCCAATGATGACCCTGTGTTGTCTGCCATAGGTGAAAAATATGGAAAAACCGGTGTTCAGGTGGCTCTCCGCTGGGAATTGCAAAAAGGTATAATCACCATTCCCAAGTCGGTGAAACAGGAGCGAATCAGGAACAATGCCGCCCTGTTTGATTTTGAACTTGACTCCGATGAGATGGCCAGGATCAACGCTCTGGATAAAAATATAAGGCTGGGCCCTGATCCCGATAATTTTCATTTTTAAGATATGGATGAAGTATTGAGAAAAATGAGGTTTAAGCCGGAGTATAAAAGCCTGGGAATAAACATTCCTGAACAATTTCTGGATTTTTATCACAACAAAGGTTTTAAAACAGGCATACCCGATAGTGGGCCGTATGAATTTGTTCATGTTTTTGCCACAAGGAAAGAAGATATTGCATCCTTTGAAAATTTTTTCAAAAAACAGATAAAATACGATGCTGTACTGTGGGTTTCCTATCCCAAAGGTGGAAGTAAAATATCCACGGAACTCAACAGAAATACCTTATGGGAAGCCATGAAACCTTTTGGGCTCAGGCCGGTGACACAAGTTTCTGTTGACAGTGACTGGTCGGCCTTGCGGTTCAGGCCGGTGGAGGCAGTTAAGTAGTCAAAGAGAGAGAATGGAAAGCAGTATTTATATTTATGCTAATTTTGCAAATTATTTAAGTTTGATTCAATAATAAATTTATGATCATCGAAATAAAAATTCCGGAACTGGGTGAGTCGGTTAGCTTTGCCGAACTTGCTTCCTGGCTGGTCAAGGATGGCGACATTGTAGAAAAGGATCAGGAAATAGCGGAGATCGACTCTGACAAAGCCACACTGGCCCTTCCCGTTGAAGAAGGCGGACAGATCAGGTTGATAGTGAAAGAAGGGACTAAAGTCAAGGTAGGGGATGTAGTTTGCACCATTGATACCTCAAAAGCCGGGGAAGCCAAACCTAAAACCGAAGTGAAGGAAGAAAAACCTGAACCTGCAAAGAAGGAACCTGTGGCAGAAAAGCCTGTTCCCAAAATTGAGGTGAAAGCCCCGGAAAGCGAAGACCTGAGGATCAGTGTTTCTCCCGTAGCAGGTAAAATAATGCAGGAAGAAAACATTAATCCGGAAGATGTATTACACTCCAAATTACTCAGGATAACCAAAAACGATGTTGAGCTGTATAAACAGCAGGCTCCGGTTGCCCGAAGGAGTATTAACCGGACAGAAGACAGGCAGGAACTGACCCCGTTGAGGAAAAAACTGGCCGAAAGGCTGGTAAAAGCCAAAAACGAAGGGGCCATGCTGACCACTTTCAACGAAGTGGACTTGTCGGACGTGATAGCCATCCGGAAAAAATACCAGCAACAATTTACCGAAACCCATGCTATCAAGCTGGGCTTTATGTCGTTTTTTACTAAGGCCGTGACTCTGGCTCTGGACGAATTTCCGGCAGTCAATGCCAGCCTGGAAGGCGATGAACTGATCTATCATCATTATAAGGATATCGGGATTGCGGTCAGTACTCAAAAAGGGCTGATGGTGCCGGTCATCCGCAATGCAGAGACCCTTTCGCTGGCCGATATAGAAAAACAAATTGCCGACCTGGCCGATAAGGCACGCAGAAAACGCCTTACCCTTGACGAAATGTCGGGCGGTACTTTTACCATTACCAATGGCGGAGTATTCGGTAGCATGCTGTCCACACCCATTATTAATCCGCCACAGGTCGGTATCCTGGGTATGCACAACATACAGGAAAGAGCTGTGGTTATTGATGGCAAAGTGGAAATACGCCCCATGATGTACATTGCCCTTAGTTATGACCACCGTGTTATTGATGGCAAAGACTCAGTGAGTTTCCTGGTGAAAATTAAACAACTCCTGGAGAACCCGGTAGAACTTATTGATGGAAAAGATTCGATAAAGGTGCTGCTGGGGATTTAGGAAAAACCAGGAAATAAGTGCAGTAAATAATTCTTTATTCCCACAGGCACTGAAGGTTTTATGTGATATTATTATTAATTTTCAATTAGAATTTTAGAGCAACCATTTATCGCTTACGACCTCGGATGAAACTGGATAATCGTTTCTTTCAGGTGCGAAGTTTCAAGGTGGGTATAAATCTCGGTGGTGGTAATTGACACATGCCCCAGCATTTCCTGGACTGCCCTCAGGTCTGCACCACCATCCACCAGGTGTGTGGCAAAAGAATGGCGGAATGTATGGGGGCTGATATCGCGTTTGATCCCTGCTTTTTCAGCCAGGTCTTTGACAATATAAAATATCATTACCCGGCTTAATTTTTTTCCTCTCCGGTTTAAAAACACATAATCCTCGTAACCTTTTTGAATATCCATG
>CAZVAY010000259.1:0-3900 GCA_964625265.1 uncultured Sphingobacteriales bacterium
TTGTCCTGCTCTTTTTCGTGTGCTTCCAAACCAAGTCCGTATTTTTCTGTTACAAAAGCATTGCCCAGGATATGATCGACATGGCAGTGGGTGTTGATCAACCTCTCTGGTTTGAGTTTGTTTTCACTGATAAAATCATCCAGTTCCCTGCATTCGTCAGGATTGTGGCAACCCGGATCAACAATAATACATTCTCCGTTTTCAGTGTATAGGATATAAGTGTTGAGCTGAAAGTCGTTGAAAGTAAATTTCTGAATTTTGATCATAATTCCTGGTGTTTAAAAATGCTGAACATGCTTTGACCATATTTTCTCTGGTCAACCGGTTTTATACCGGCATTAATTTCTGATTTAATGGAATGTTCCAAAATAAAACGTCCTTTTTCGGCTAATAAATTTAGTTGAAAAATTTTATTCACCAAATTTTCAAGCTTTTCAAGTTTGTAGGGTGGGTCGGCAAAAATAAGGTCGAAACGGCCGGAAAGCTTTGACAGGTAAGGGAACACGTCAGCCTGAACTACTTTAATTATATTCTCAAATCCAAGCCTGGCAGATTCACTTTTTATAAAGTTCACACAATTTTTGTTTTTATCCAATGATAAAACATCCGGGCAACCACGAGAAGCCAGTTCAAATGAAATATTCCCGGTTCCGGCAAACAGGTCAAGGGCAGCGATTTCCCCGAAATCATACCGGGTGGCCAGGATATTAAAAAGTGACTCTTTTGCCCTGTCGGTAGTGGGCCTTACCGGAAGGTTTCCCGGTGGCCTGATCACCCTGCCGCCATGTGTACCTGCTACGATTCGCATATTCCGCTAACAAACATATGATAGTACCTGGTAAAATCACTGCCGCTAAAACAATTACCCAGTTGATAAGGGTCTGGCAGGCTGGTAAAACGAATATCGTGGATGTAGGTATAAAGAAGGTCGTAGCGTGAGGAGGGTTTTTCCAGGTTGCCGGTAAAATAATAGCAATCCTCTTCGGGTTTCAGCCCCAGTTGCCTGCTGACGTTGGCAATATGATACAAGATATCTTCATCAACTGAAAACGGGAATGTGTTCAGGAAAACAAATTCATTGTTTTTCAGGGCAGCCATGAGCATTAATCCATCTGCGATGTGAACAACAGAAAATGTTTTCCCTGAAAAAAGTTCACCGGTAAGACAATTGATGAAATTTGCAGTAAAATGATTTTTCAGGTCAGGATTAATTTTACTTAATACTGCATTTTCAGCCGGGGTTAATGCATAGACTATTTTCGCTGATATTGTTTTAATATCACCTTCCAGGATAGTATCGGTGGGTTCTCTTTCAAAATTCAGGGCGAAATACCTGGTCGTTAATTTGGGGTTGAAGTATTGCTCAGGTATCAGGGTAAACCTGGAATTGAGCAGGGTCGCTGTTACTTTAGAGGGGTCTTTGCCTGCTTTAATAAAATCAATCCAACTGTTTTCACTGATTTCATTTTGATTGAGGATGACAGACTTTAGCGCAATCCATTTATGCGTATTTGTTTCAAAATGAACGGCCTCCAATCTGTTTCCCTGAACAAGGAAATGAATTTCGGTTGCAGAGGATGGAATATCGGAAAAACCGGAGTCAGTCAGATCATGAATGACCTTCATATTATTTCCAGTTACCCGAATAGTTTACTTCTGTCATGGATCCAAGTGTGAGTGGTTTTTGTTCACCCCGGTCAACATATTTCTGATTGTATGGCTTTGAATCAGTTACCTGGAATACATGCACGTCAACACCCCGCTGATTGATGCTTCCTGATTGTAAGTCGAAAATGGCATCATGGGTAAATGGGATGAATTTTAAAGAATCAACAGGATATCCTGCATAGAACACGGAATCGAGAATAGGTACGTAAAAGGTATCATAGCTGGTAACGATGGTACTATCGTCAGGGTCACCAATTGTTTTGATGATGGTAAAACTATCGTTTTTAATGGTATTAATGAGGCTGTCCCAGTTCCCGGCAAATGTTGCCTTCACTTCCTTGAAGGCAAACTGTGCCTTCCTGACATCTTCGAGCCGCTGGATAATGGCTTTCTTTTTAACCTTGAATTCTTTTTTTTCGATAATGGGTTCGCGAATGATCATGAACAACCAAAAAGCAAGTGCCAGTGCTGCTAATGTTAACAGAATATTTATGATGACCTTCATGATTAGATTTTTTTGGCAAATATAGTTAATACGTATTAATATTTCTTTTTTTGAAATTTCTGTTTTGCAATTAAGCTGTCAGCGAATTTGTTTTCGCACTTTATCCATAATTGTTTTTACACGGTTATGAACATCTGTTTCATTGCCGGTACCATCAACGATGTACACTTTTTCCTGCTTTTCGTAATACCTGACAACAGGAATGGAAACACGCTCATATTCTTCCAGTCGCTGAATGATAATCTCGTTATTCATGTCATAAGCCCTGGCTTTTTTGGTTTTTGCCCTGGCCGAAAGCCTTTTAAATGCTTCGAGCGTGGGAATATGAAAATCGATCATACAGCTTATGCTGGAATTCATTTTCCTAAGCAAACCATCCAGGATATAGGCCTGGACCAGGTTGCGTGGGAAGCCTTTAAACAAAAAACCATGTGCATCAGGGTGCGACTTGATCTTTCTTTCAATGAGTTTAATGGCAATTTCATCCGGTACGATCAGGCCGCTTTCCATGTAGGGTTTGGCAATATCGCCTATATCGGTTCCCTTAGCAACCTCTTCCCGAAGCATTTCTCCGGTTGAAATGTATACCATATCAAATTGATCGGCAATCTTTTTGGCCTGTGTGCCTTTGCCAGCACCCGGATACCCATACAAAACAATATTCATCCATTTGTCGCGAATGGTGTTGTCAATGGCCCGGCAAAGTTTAGCAAAAATGCTGTCGATGGTGCCGACACCATTGATAGGAAAGAAAATATCTTTTTCAGCATAAAAACCGGCAACAGGTTTTGTTTTCTCCTCGTATTCTTCCAGCCTGTTTTTGATGATCTCCGGTGAATCATCACTTCTTCCTGACACTTTACTGCGCTCGGTCAGCCTGGATAAAAGTTCTTTACGGGGAACCTCGAGGCTTAGCATACAACTGAGCGAGGTATTCATTTTTAACAACAACCCTTCTAAAATATAAGCCTGAACAATTGTCCTGGGGAAACCGTCAAATAAAAATCCATTGGCTCCGGGGTTCATCCGGATTTTCTTTTCAATGATCTGCACAATGATCTCATCCGAAACCAATCCACCCTGGTCAATGATTGATTTGGCTTTCATGCCAAGGTCACTTTCTTCGGCAATTTCTGCCCGTAAAATGTCACCGGTAGAAATGTAAGACAGGTTGTATCTTTTAATCAGCTTCTGCGATTGAGTTCCTTTTCCTGCTCCCGGAGGGCCAAATAATGCAATGTTTAACATGGGGTCAAAAATTTTTTAAAACGGCAAATGTAGTAAAATGGCATGTGTTTATGGGATGAATTATTGATTTATAAATATCAGGAATATCGAAATGGCCATAGTAAAAATGAGGATAAGGAGGGATAGTTCTTTGAGAAGCGGGTAATAATCTTTTTCTTTTTTTGCCCTGAATATCCTGGCGGGATGTACCAACAACAACAGGGAAGGTATGAATATCCAAATACTAAATTCGATATGGAGAACCTGGACGAAATAGATAAACATCAGGACAAGCCCGGATAGTACCAGCAAGCTGTGATAGATTCTGTCCCCCTTTTTTCCCAACCTGACTGCGATGGTAATTTTTCCGCTGGCTGCATCATTATCCAGGTCACGGAGGTTGTTCAGGTTCAGGACTGCGGTGGAGAACAACCCGAAACCAGAAGCCGGCAACAATCAATACCAGAAAAACGTCCGGGCTTGCCGGATACAGTTTGTCT
>CAZVAY010000260.1:0-3872 GCA_964625265.1 uncultured Sphingobacteriales bacterium
CTTTCTGTATTCGTAAAGTAATAGCCTGGCCGGCACTTTTCTGTGTTGATAGAAAAAACCGTTTTCCTGTGTTGCCCGGCAATAATCAAGGATGGTATCCCAGATTTCTGATATTCCCGTTTTTTTTGTGGAGGAACACAATTGAACCACCGGCTGGAAACCCGATTCGGCAGCAGGAAACCAATGCAGGGCATTGAGATAAATGTTTCGGGCCCGTTCCGCTTTTTGGGGGTTTTCATCCGCTTTGTTGATAACCATCATATTCATCATTTCCATGATGCCGCGCTTGATGCCCTGGAGTTCATCCCCGGCCCCGGAAAGCATGAGCAACAGGAAAAAATCAACCATGGAATGTACCGAGGTCTCAGACTGCCCTACGCCAACGGTTTCAACAAAAATGGTATCAAAGCCTGCCGCTTCGCAAAGGATGATACTTTCTCTGGTCTTTTGTGCCACGCCCCCCAGGCTTCCTGCCGAAGGCGATGGCCGGATAAAGGCCTGTGGCTGGTTGGCCAGGGTTTCCATTCGTGTTTTATCACCCAGGATACTTCCTTTTGATTTCTGGCTGCTGGGGTCGATAGCCAGCACAGCTACCTTATGTCCTTTACCAATAAGATGCATCCCCAATGCTTCGATAAAAGTGCTTTTGCCCACACCCGGAATACCGGTAATACCCACCCGAATAGAGTCACCGGAATATTGAATACATTGGTCAATAACAGCCTGTGCTTTTTTCTGGTGTTCGGGAAGAGTGCTTTCAACCAGGGTAATAGCCCTGCTCAGCAAGGTCCGATTGCCGTTCATTAAACCATTGGCCAAATCTTGGGCTGTCAGGTTGGATTTGCGCCTGGAAATAATTTTTTCTTTGTCGGGGTTTAAAGATCCGGGTTTGTCAACACCCCGCTGGATATGAAGGCTCGATTTGTCAGGTCCTTTTTCCGGCATGGATCATTTTTTTTGGGTGTAGGTGCCCCGGATGATCTTCACCAGGTCTTCTTCGAGTGATTCCACTGGTGATTCGATGATCCTGCCCAGCTCTTTTTCTCCCCGGTAAACAATAAATGTTGGTACCAGCAACACATTCAAATCATCAATAGGCAGGGTTACGGCATTTTTATTTCTGTTGACAGTAATGATCTGATATTGCTCCGGCTTTGCCTTCAGGTAATCCAGAATGGCCATGAAATGTGGAAACTGCAAACGGCTGTCGCTGCACCAGGTACCCATGATGATCTTCAGGTTTAAATCCTGAAAATCTCTTTTTATGCTGTCCAGTGTGCTTTTTTTAAGGCTGTATTTGTACGAACTGTATTCCTCGTTAAACCACTCTTTAAATTCTTTGGCTAAAAAGGCATCGCGGGTACACTCGCCAATCAACATGATTTCCCCGGTTTTGTTGTTGGTAACCTTTTGATTGTAGATCTGTGAATAGGAAAAGAAAGTTGTGAAGAGTAAAAGAGTAAATAAAAGAGTCCTCGTGTACATACCTGTAATTTTTAGGCTGTTATCTATGCAAAAATAGTAACATTATGTTTTAAGTCAGTTGAAGTTATAAACCGGGAAACAATAGGAAAGGTTAAAATTCGGTAGAGACCTCCTCATAGTTTTTCCATGCCTTAAAAAAATAAAGGCTGGTAAACAGAATGGGTATACTCATGATTGACTGGAACGTAAACAGGTAATCGAGGGTGATAAGCTTGTAGATCTCAATGCAAAAACTCAAAGAAGCCATAACAAAAAAAACCGTGTAAGACTTGCGCCCCATGAAGGAAAAAATAAACGGATTTTCATTGTCCATATTGATGATCCTATCGAGATAAGGAACAACAATAAACCTGCGGAAAATAAAAAAGTAAATGAGCAGGCCGGCAGGAACACATATCGAGATACGTACAAGAAGTGCATAATTGTCGTTAAAAACATTGGCTATGCTGTTGGCGATCATAAAAAAACTACAAAGCATCCACGCCAAAGCAAACAGGAACAACAAAGCCCGTTTGGTAACTTTTGGTATGTATTTGATCATGTTCTTCATAACCAAATATTTTTACCAGGAACATCGGGAACGTAAAAAGGCGATATGTAGATAGAGTAGGGTTGAGAGAGGCTGTTCTTAGTAAAAATAAACCATAGGCAATTTTAAATTATTAATAATCAAAACGTAAATATACAATATTTTTAAGGCATTCCAAGGAGGTTTTATCACATCAAGCCTGTTAAAGGCACTTTTAAGCTATTAAACAATAGATTAATTCAGCGTTGTCAATGGTTTTAGGGACATTGTATTTTTTTGCAAAAAATCAGTTGAGATTTATCAGGGAGTTGTTTTTCAGATACAACAAAATCTCAGGCAGTGCACCATGCTACTTGCACTCATCTGCCCCGAAATATTAAGAAACCAGTTCATTCATTCCTTTATAAATTTACCTACCCAAACCCCGTTTTCTCCCATTATCCTGACAAAGTAAATACCTTTGGGAAGAGCATCAACATTCAGGGTAGTTTCCGTACTTTGCATTTGGTGGCTAAATACTTTTTGGCCCTGAAGGTTGAATATTTCCAGAAAAATCGAATCAACTTCAGAGTATTTGAATAATAATGTTAACTGATTATGAACAGGATTTGGATAAATCGCAAAATTCCTATTACGGAAATAATAATTGTGTTTAACTGAAACAAAGTTACCACCACCATTATTGGTTTTGTATAAGCATCCCTTATCATTATTCCATAACATCAGAGTATTTGAATCAACGCCCGTAATGTCAGTACCAGGACAAGAAAAATTCCTATTTATCGAGCCCCATGTTAATCCACCATTCTTTGTACGATAATAACTATATCCGTTATTTGTTAGTACAATTGCCCATCCATACTGCAAATCATAAAAAAATATTTTAAGTAATTTATTTTCAGCTTGTGAAATGTCAGGTAAACCATTATTGATTAAAAAAAATGATTGACCGTTGTCTATAGATTTAAATGGTCCTGCATGTAGAGTTGAATAAATCATGGTATTTGAATCAAGTACAAAAAAACCTGAAACATATTTGTTTTTGAATGGTAAATAGTTATTAGTTATAGATTTCCAACTTTTTCCTTTGTTATTGGTTTTATATAATTTGAGATCTGAACCAAGTGCAAAACCAGTATGATCAGATACAAAATGGATGTCAAACAAAGTAAAAGCTGCAATAGAGGTTGTATCTATTCCTATATTTATCCAGGAGTTGCCAAAATCAGTAGTCTTATAGAAATTGCCAATTGAATCACGAACAAATAGTCCGTTGTTAAATTCTGAATAATTGTATTCATAAAAAGTGTGAAATCTATTCTGAGATGGGAATGATTTCCATTTAATAAAATCTTTTCCACCGTTTGTTGTATAATAAATGTTGTTGAGGTGAGTGTAAACAAATCCTGTATCTTTGTTTAAAAACCAATAAGAAGTTATTAATTCGAGTGGATTATTAAAGTATTTTGTAATTAATGACCAGGTGCTCCCCCCATCACTGGATTTTATAATTATTTTATAATAGGTTACTGAATCGCCAGTCATACAAAAGATAGTATTTTTATCTAATATCTGAGGTGATAATGCAACATTATTATAATCATTTGGCCTTATATCAGTCCACTGGGAAATTCCTTTCAAACAACTGATCAAGAGAATAGTTATCATTATTATTTTCTTCATTTCTAATAATTTCAAGGTATCGATAATTAGTATGTGGTGCTATTAAATAACAAGGCGGATTATTACTATCTCCATAATAATGATTATTGAACAGAGTTTTAAAAGCAGGTGGCTGGCCATTTTGCTGTCATATCTCCCAGTGGAAATATTACCGGTGTCGAATAATCAGCAGGCA
>CAZVAY010000261.1:0-3839 GCA_964625265.1 uncultured Sphingobacteriales bacterium
CAAGAAACTTTTTGATGATATATCTGTCGAGTATGCTAAACACTTTATTAATATTAAAGCCGCTGGCTTAATTTATTGACCATTATGTCCTTCCAATCCAAAAATGTACCTTTTTCAATTTGCTTCTGTATTTCTTTCATCAGCCAAAGGTAAAAAGCAAGGTTACTGATGGAAGCTATTTGTGCTGCGAGTAATTCGTTGTTGGCCAGCAAATGCCTGAGATAGGCTTTTGAATAATATTGATCCGTGAAACTCAGGGGTGGGTCATGGATGGGACTGAAGTCATTTTTCCATTTCTCGTTCTTAATGTTGATAATGCCATTCCGGGTGTAAAGAACGCCATGCCTGGCATTGCGTGTTGGCATTACACAATCGAACATGTCAATTCCCAAAGCAACCGATTCAAGGATATTGGCAGGTGTACCAACACCCATCAGGTAGCGAGGTTTATTTTTGGGTAAAATGGAACAAACCAGTTTTGTCATGTTGTACATCTGTTCGTGAGGTTCACCGACAGACAAACCACCGATAGCATAACCCGAAGCCGGATATCCGGCTATGGTGTTGGCTGATTTTTCGCGTAAGTCTTCGTAAGTGCTTCCCTGAACAATGGGAAAAAGTTGCTGCTCATGGCCATAGAGGGGTTGAGTGGATTCAAACTGTTTCCAGCAGCGTTGGAGCCAACGGTGAGTCAGGTCCATGGATTTTTTTGCATAATCATATTCTGCCGGCCAGGGGGTACATTCGTCAAAAGCCATCATAATATCAGCACCAATAGCTCGCTGGATGTCAATGGCTTTTTCAGGTGATATAATATGACTTGATCCATCAATATGTGACTGGAAATGAACCCCATCTTCTTTTATTTTCCGTGCTTTGGCCAGGGAATATACCTGGTATCCGCCACTGTCGGTGAGTATAAACCTATCCCATCCGATGAACTTGTGCAAACCGCCAGCGTTTTTCAAGGTATCAATCCCCGGACGGAGGTATAAATGATAGGCATTTCCCAGTATTATTTGGGCATTTATATCATTTTCCAGTTCCCTGAAATGAACCCCTTTCACTGATCCCAGCGTTCCCACAGGCATAAATACCGGTGTTTTGATTTTACCGCGGGAAGTGGTAATTTCACCTGTCCTCGCTGACGAACGGCTATCGTTGTGATGAATATGGAATTCCATTTAGGTAATTGTTGCTGCAAAAATAGAGAGAAATTAGGGGAAATTCTTTTGAATGTTAAACAAGCCATTCCCGTTTTGCCCTTCAGGGTCAATATTATTATTACTGGGTTGAACAATTTATTGGAGTTCTGTTTACATTTTTATTTAACCTGAAAATTTTTTTAAATTTTCAGATAAAATATTGACGATTGAAAATCAGGTTTATATACTATAGTTCATATAGTGGGCTTTTAAAATTTCAATGTCAGGGTTAACTCTAACAAATAATTGATATTCAATTATTTCTTCAACACTTTGCGTGATTGGTCTATTTTTAGAAAATAATCAGGTAAAACAATACACCATTTATAAACTTTGCTTATGGATATTTGCACTGAAAATTTTCATGAGAACAACAACATTATTCCCCGGATAAATGATTACTGATTTTGAAATTGTATTCAATCCCTATTTTATCTTACTGGCTTGTGTCGTAATCTTCCAGTTACTTTTGTTCATTCTGCTGTTTGCCAAAATCATTTCATTTAAAGGTTATCAGGATAAAGACAAAGAAAAACAACCGGTTTCAGTTATTATTTGTGCAAAAAACGAAGAAGACAATCTGAGGGAATTTTTGCCTGCTGTCCTTGATCAGGATTATCCGGAATATGAAGTAGTTGTTGTTAATGACCAGTCAACAGACAAGACGCTGGATGTAATTCAGGAGTTTCAGGAAAAGAACAAGCATCTGAACCTAATTAACATTGAAGATCATATAAGAGACCATAGTGGAAAAAAACTGGCGCTAACCCTGGCGATAAAAAAAGCAAAATATGATATCCTGATGTTAACGGATGCTGATTGCAAGCCGGTATCTAACCACTGGATCAGCAACATAGTGGAAAATTACACAGCAGGCACCGACATTGTTCTTGGTGTATCGGTTTATGAACGAAAAAATAATCTGCTAAACTGGTTTATTCAGTTTGAAACATTCTTCACTATTATTCAGTATGTAGCTTTTAACCTTCATAGGATGACTTATATGGGTGTTGGCCGGAACTTGTCGTACCGAAAGCAAGTGTTTTTCGACCACAAGGGATTTTCAGCTCATTTGCATTTATCATCAGGAGATGATGACCTGTTTGTTAACAAAGCAGCAACACGGATGAATACAAGGGTTGAGGTCAGGCCCGAATCATTTACTCTTTCAAAGCCTGCCGAAAGTTTCCGGGATTGGTTTCGACAAAAGAAACGCCATTTACAAGCCGGCAAAGAGTATTCAAAAAAACACATACGCTGGTTGGGTACAGTGGCATTGCTTCAGTTTTTGTTTTTTGTGTTTTTTGCGCTTGGAGCATTTCAATTTTACGATGAATGGATTTTTTGGGCTGTAATTGCCATGCGATATGCAGGGGTATTTCTGGTTTATTTTTTAAATGCAAAGAAACTCAGCTTAATGTATGTGTTGCCATTTATCATTTTTTCCGAACTGATCCACGCAGCTATCTATGTGCCCCTCATGTCAATGATCACCTTCTTTTCAAAAAAAAGGCATGGTTGGTAACAACGATATGATCAGGAAGTATTTTGGGAACCGTTTTTCGGATTTTCAAATGGATGGGTTTGGCCGTCTGGCAGAGGAAATCACACAGTGGAATAGTAAAATCAATGTTATTTCCCGAAAAGATATTGAAAACATTTGGGTAAACCATATTTTGCATTCACTTTCCGTCCTTCATTATTTTGATTTCAAAGGTGTAAAAACTGTCCTTGATATTGGCACGGGTGGCGGGTTTCCGGGTTTGCCCCTGGCCATTGCTTTGCCTCATCTTGAGTTTACCCTGATTGACGGAAGAAGTAAAAAGATATTTGTCGTACAGCAGATCGCTGAATCGCTATCGCTGAAAAATGTGAAGGCGTTAAAGGCCAGGTCAGAAGAATTGAAAGCAAGATTCGACATCATAACCGGCAGGGCAGTAACCGATGTAGTCCGGTTTAGGGACGATGCCTCTAAAAACCTGAAAAAGGGTGGGAGCATCTTGTATTGGACAGGAGCAGAAGCAGCCGACAGGCTCAACGACTCATTCGCCTATCAGCTTGACAGGGATTTTTATGAAGATTGGTTTTTGAATAAGTGCATTGTAAAGATCAATTAGGAGAATAAAAAAACCTCCCGGAAACGAATTTTCCAGGAGGTTTATCATTAGTGGCCTGGGATATTATTCTACAGTTGCCTCAGCTTTTTCAACAACTGTCTTTACAATATCCAATTCGTTGATCAGGTTTTGGGCATTGGCAAATTTGTCTATCACAAACAAGACATATCGGATATCAACGCTGATAGTCCTGTTATACACCGGGTCAACAACCAGGTCACCGGTCATGGCTTCCCAGTTGCCGTCAAAGGCGATACCTATGAGCCGGCCATTGGCATCGATTACGGGGCTGCCGCTATTTCCACCTGTTATATCATTGTTGGTCAGGAAACAAAGGCGCAGGGTATCATTTTCTGCGTATTGGCCAAAATCCTTATCGAGAAAGAGCTGTTTGAGTTTTGGATCTACATTAAACTCCTCATCACCGGGGATTTCTTTTTCGAGTACGCCTTTAAATGTTGTGTAATAATTATAAAACACGGCATCCCTGGCAAAATAGGGTTTCACGGAACCGTAA
>CAZVAY010000262.1:0-3760 GCA_964625265.1 uncultured Sphingobacteriales bacterium
GAGTGCTGCGCTCTAACCAACTGAGCTACCTCGCCAATAAATGCAGGAACATGAAAAAAAGTGGTGCAAAGATAAAAGCATTTCCAGATTTTCCTAACCAGATTTTCAATTGTCATTATTTTTATAAATAATTCTTGAATTTTTCCGGCTAATAATAAACCGGCTCATTTTTAACCTTCACCCACTACTTGTTGCTGGCATGAAAAAGTGTGTTCTTTTCTTCTTCCGAAAGGCTGTCATATCCTGATTTGGCTATTTTATCAAGAATACGGTCAACTGCTTCCTGTTTGTTATGTGTTGCTTGTTTAACCCCTGCGCTATCTTTGGATTTATAAGTTTTAAATTTAGTTTTACGTTTTGCGGCTTTAGCCTGGGGGTTGGATTTAAAGGCATTTTCAATGGCAAAAAGTAGTTTGATGACCCATCCGCCCAAATCTCTTCCCTGGTTTAGTTGCCTGATATATAAAAAGCCGTAAAGCGCTCCGCCAATGTGGGCAATATGGCCACCATAATTTCCATCCGGCAGGCTGATCAGGTCAACGAGTACAAGTACCATTGCGATGTATTTCAGTTTAACAGGGCCGATAAACAAGAGGTTAACCTGGTAATTGGGCATCAGGGTTGCTGCTGCCACAAGCACGGCAAGCACACTTGCTGAAGCTCCAACCATTCCCAGCCCCGGCACCTTGTCGGCCAAAACAGGTAATACAGAATAGGCTATTATATAAAGCAGGCCTCCGGCCAGCCCCCCCATGATATAGGTGGAAATAATTTTGTTGTTCCCCTGGAATTCGCGAAAAATAGTACCGAACCAATAAAAAACAAGCATGTTCCAGAAAATATGAAAAAACCCGGAATGCATGAACATGTAGGTGAGCAGCGTCCACGGCCTGACCAGCACTTCCCGGGGTACGGCAGATAATGACAGGCTGTTCCAGAACTGGTAATAGGATGAACTGTAAAGTTCTTCAGTTCCCGAGACACCTCCGAACAAAAAATATCCTAACCTGACCATCCCTACAAGGATAAACACGACCACGTTGATCATGATCAACTTTGTGATTGCGTTGGGGTTGTTAAGAAACCGGTTTTTAAGCGTTTGAAACTGGTAAGTAAAGGTATTCATCATTTCTTTGTTGTGTCGGGATGTGTGCAAATTTATTGCAATTTTATTTGCCTTCTTTTTTTCTGTGAAAAAGATATTTTTGCAACTGAGAAAATCGAGTAATATGGAAAGAGTAATCGTTTTAGGTGCAACTGACAACCCTGCCAGATTTTCATACAAGGCCATGCATGCCCTGGCAGATCATGGGCACGACCCCATTCCGGTAGGTATAAAAAACGCCAGAGTTTTAGGGAAACAAATTATTACTGATAGAGAAAATATCCTGGAAAACATTGACACCATCACCTTGTATGTAGGGCCGGTCAACCAGCCGATGTGGTACGATTACATCCTGGCAACCAAACCCAAAAGGATTATCATGAACCCGGGGACAGAAAACCCTGAACTCATGCAACTGGCCAAAGAAAACGATATCGAAGTGGTTGTGGATTGTACGCTCGTACTACTTGCACAGGGAAGATATTAGGCCTGGCTCATCCGGGCTGCAAATCCACCGGCCTTTATCTGATTATCAGCCTTCTGACACTTTTATTTCGAATGTCAGGTCAGAGGCTTTTTTCAGCATGGCACTTACCCCGCAATATCTTTCCTGCGACAGGTCAACTGCTTTTTTCAACTTATCCATCGGCAGGTCCTTCCCGGTAAATTCGTATACCAGGTGTATTTTTTCATAGATTACCGGATGCTCTTTAGTAGGCGTAGCGTCAATGTCAATATTGAAGTTATCTACTTCAACACGCATTTTTTTTAAAATACTGACAACATCCATTCCTGTACAACCGCCAAGGGCCAGGAGTAACAAAGGTTTGGGACGGGGGCCACAGTCTTCGCCACCCACAGATTCATTGGCATCTATAAGGAGTTTATGGCCATTAATTTCTGATTCAAAGGCCATATTTTCAAGCCAGGTTACATCAATTTTCATGGTTCTGATTTTAAAGTTTGCTCTTGGGCTTCAAAGTTAATGCCTATTTATTTACCTGAAAAATTGTTACTTTGCAGCAATAATGTCAGCTTCGCTGGCACTGGCTTTGCACAAGTTCAGGCCGTAATTTTCCTAACCATTGATGATGAACCCTACTGCTGTCCATCCATACGATCAACTCCTTTCCCGGCTTGATGCTTTTATCAGAAAGTATTACAGGAACCAGATGATACGGGGCGCCATCCTGTTTCTTGCCCTGTTATTGGTTTCATTTCTGGTGGTGGCCCTGCTCGAATATTTTGGCCGGTTTTCCTCCCTTGTCCGTACCGTATTGTTTTATTTTTACCTGGCACTTAACCTCGCCCTGCTGGGCTATTATGTGCTGGTGCCGCTTTTTCACCTCAACAAAATAGGTAAGATCATTTCACATGAACAGGCAGCATCCATCATTGGGAGGCATTTTAGCGAGGTTCAGGACAAACTTTTAAATATTCTTCAGTTAAAAGGATTGCTCGACCATCAGGCCGGTAGCCGCGACCTTCTGTTAGCCGGTATAGAGCAGAAAACCCACGACCTGAAACCAGTGCCTTTTGAATCAGCCATAAATCTGAAGTCCAATACCCGGTACCTGAAATATGTGGCGATCCCTCTTGTGGTATTGATTGTTATGCTTGTGGGTACACCCCGAGTTTTAACCGAAAGCACAACCCGGCTGGTTGCGTACAAAAAGGACTTTGTCAAACCGCAACCCTTTCATTTTGAGCTTATGAACGACAGCCTTTCTGTCTTGAAAGGTGCCGACCTTGAATTAAATGTTGCTGTAAGAGGTGATATTTTGCCCAACCGTGTATTTCTTTCGGTTGATGGCAGGCAACTGGGGATGTCAAGAATTTCCAACGGGCATTACCGCTATGTTTTTCATCACCTTGTTTCCGGTAGAAAATTCAGGTTTTTTGCTGACAATATTTACTCCCAAAACTTTGAAGTGAAGGTACTTCCCAAACCTATGTTAAATGGCTTTTCCCTGAGTGCCGAATATCCGGCCTATACCGGGATTAAAGACGAAGTATTTGAAAATATGGGCGACCTGTCTGTTCCTGAAGGTACGGTGCTATCCTGGGAATTTAATGTCTCTGAGACAGAAAATATCACCATCCAATGGGGTGATAAACACG
Organism: uncultured Sphingobacteriales bacterium; assembly: GCA_964625265.1. Classification (GTDB taxonomy): domain Bacteria; phylum Bacteroidota; class Bacteroidia; order CAILMK01; family JAAYUY01; genus CAYNBC01. The sequence continues at coordinate 3,227 of CAZVAY010000262.1, forward strand.
TTTTTCCTGAACAAAAAAGTAAAAATACCTACAGCTATTCCAAAAGGTTGGCTGAGAGTACTCATTACCTCGTGCAACTGGCCAATCGTTATGTGAAATCGCAGGATACCATAGAATATTTTGTGAACGTTGTACCCGATGCCTATCCCCGTATCAGTGTTGTTGAATCAAAAGATTCTTTGGCTAATACGTACCTGTTTTTTTCAGGAACCGTATCAGATGATTACGGTATTTCGCGGCTTGAATTCAAATACCGGATGATCAATGAAGAGGACAGCGCCAGCCCAACCGATGTTCTGAACAGGACTGTTGAACTGGTAAACAGGGAACCTTACCAGGGTTTTGTATATTCAATGGATATCAAAGACCTGGGCTTAAAACCAGGGCAAAAACTGGAATACTATTTCGAAACCTGGGACAATGATGGTATTCACGGGCCTAAATCAGCTGTGTCGAGAAAATTTTTCTACCAGGCGCCTACTAAAAAAGAACTGGAAAATAAGATCGATGACCTGGCCAATGATATAAAAAATG
>CAZVAY010000263.1:0-3750 GCA_964625265.1 uncultured Sphingobacteriales bacterium
GTGGCAGGGAAAAAACCTTTTGTCTATACCTGCCCATGCCTGGCCGGTGAGCATGATGTTCCAGGATTTTGCTTTGTTCCCTCATAAAACTGTCAGGCAGAATCTGCAGTTTGCCCTTCGCGGTAAAAATAAGGAGGAATCCGGCTTACGGATTAATGAACTGGCTGACATGTTAAAGATCAGCGGGCTGATGGGACAGAACCCCGGGGTTTTGTCTGAAGGCGAAAAACAGCGTGTTGCGCTTGCACGGACTATTCTGAACGATCCTGATATCTTGTTGTTGGATGAACCGATGGCCTCGGTGGATGCCGCCCTGAAACCGGCAATCAGGGATTTGTTAAGGAAGCAGAAACAGCAGGGCAAAACAGTTATTCATGTTACCCATGATTATGAGGAAGCCCTGTCCTTGTCTGATTTTACAGCCATTATTCAGCAGGGGCGGCTGGTAGACCAGGGAAAAACCAATGAGGTATTTAGTAAACCAAAATCAGAATTTACCGCACGGATGCAGGGCTATAAAAATCTTCTTGAGGTTGAAGTACAACAGGATGCACAGGGTGCAAAAATAGCTAAAACTCATTCAGGTATTCAGTTTCATCTGGCCGGTAACGAAGAACCCGGTACCGGTTTCATCCTGATCCATGATTCGGATATAGTATTGTCGGAACAGAAGCTGGAATCTTCGGCTTGCAATAATTTCCTCGCTACGGTCACAGAAACCTATCCATCACCTGCCGGTGTAGAGATCAGGCTGGATATTGGCAGCGAGCTTATTGCATCGCTGACAAGTGGGTCAGTGGAACGAATGAATATTAAGCCCGGAAAGAAAATATGGGCCTCTGTTAAAGCAACGGCAATAAAATTTTTCAGGCAATGAAAGAAAATTATTTACCAGGCTTATTGATCATTGGCGGTTCATCCCGGAATGTTGGTAAAACCACACTCGCTACCACCCTTATCAGGCGATACAGGGAAACACATGAGATCATCGGATTAAAAGTAACCTCCATTTACCCAAAAGAAAAAAACTATCATGGCAACCATGAAAAGGAACTTACCGGGGATTATGAGATATTTGAAGAAACCAATCCTGATGGTTATAAAGACACATCAAAAATGCTGTGGCATGGGGCAAAAAAAGTTTATTATGTCAGGGCACAGGACCATGCTATTCAGGCAGCTTTGAACGAGTTTTATTCCCTGATCCCTGAAAACCCCATCATCGTTTGCGAATCCATAAGCCTGAGACAGTTTGTCAAGCCGGGGTTATTTGTTTTGATCCAATCCACCCTGTCTCACCAGGCAAAAGTCAGTTTTCAGAAAATGTTACCCTATGCCGATCTTGTGATCCATTCGGATGGAAAAGAGTTTGACTTTAATGTGGACAGGCTGGTATTTGAAAACGGAGCATGGGAAGTTCGTTTATAGGCACAGGATTATTTTATTTCAAAACATTCAGATAAAAATGCTTTCCGGAAAACACCCGAAAATTGGGGAAATCCAGTATTTTTGTAAAAATTTTATGATGATCTCGTTCGAAGATGCACTCCAAATAGTTCTGGAATCAACTTCTTTTTCCGGGGTTGAGGAAATTGACTTTACCGATGGTTTAGGCCGTTATTTGGCTACTGATGTTGTTTCCGATATTGATATTCCCCCCTTCACGCGTTCGGCAATGGATGGCTATGCCTGCCGCAGGAATGAACTTGGCCAGGCTCTCGAAGTGATTGAGGTCGTTCAGGCTGGTTATTCACCTACGAAAAAAATTGGCCCGGGCCAGTGTGCTCAGATCATGACGGGCGCTATGCTTCCCGCAGGAGCTGATTGTGTGATTAAGGTGGAAGAAACGGAAAAAACACCGGAAGGTCAGGTCAGGTTTGTCGGGAAAGAGCCTAAACATAATATCAGGTACAAAGGTGAAGATGCCGTTGTTGGGGGAAAAGTGCTCGAAAAGGGAATATTATTGAAACCCCAGCACCTGGCAATATGTGCTACAGTAGGTGCTGTTAAAATCAGGGTAGCAAAAAAACCCCGTGTTGCCATCATGGTGACCGGTGATGAAATTGTTAATCCGGAGGTGAAGCCAGGCCCTTCGCAAATCAGGAACAGCAACGCTTTCCAGATGATTGGACAGGTGAAGCAAGCAGGCGTTATTCCCCATTATTATGGTATTGTCCCCGATTCAAAAGAAGCCACAAAAGCTGCCCTTGAAAATGCCCTGGATGATAATGATGTGCTGCTGTTTACCGGAGGGGTTTCCATGGGCGAGTTTGATTTTATTCCGGAAGTCATGCAACAATGCGGTGTTGAAATTTTGTTTACAAAAATGGCTGTGAAGCCGGGAAAGCCAACGACTTTCGGTAAGAAGGGAAATAAGCTTGTATTCGGCTTACCGGGCAACCCGGTATCTTCTTTTATTCAGTTGGAAATTGTAGTAAAACCGGCATTGCGAAAAATGATGGGAGCAAAATTTCTGGTTGATGAAATCATGCTTCCCATTGTGGAAGATAAAATCCAGAAACAAAATACGCGTATGTCGTGGTTCCCGGTTTATATTAACGATAAGGGAATGGCAGAACCATTGAATTATCACGGCTCAGCACATTTGAACGCATTCGACAAGGCCAATGCCATCTCTTATTTTCCCGAAGGTATAAGTCAGTTTCATAAAGGCGATTTAATCCATGTACGACCAATTTAACAGACAGATCAACTATTTGCGTATCTCGGTTACCGACCGATGCAACCTGCAATGCCGTTACTGTGTTCCTGAAGAAGGCATTCAGCTTATGCCGCGTAAAGACATCCTGAGTTTTGAAGAGATCAGGGACTTTACCCGTTATGCCGTTTCACGGGGCATTGAGAAAGTCAGAATTACTGGAGGCGAACCGCTGGTGAGGCATGATATTATAAAACTCATGGAAATGGTCGCCTCGATTCATGGCATCAGGGACCTGGCCATGACTACCAATGGGGTGTTGCTGCCCAAATTTGCCGGGCAATTGAAGGAGGCAGGGCTTCACCGTGTGAATATTTCACTGGATACCCTTGATCCGGTAAGGTTTAGGGAAATAACCCGTTTTGGTGAATTAAAACAGGTATTGGCAGGAATTGAAGCCGCAAAGAAAGCAGGGCTCACTCCGGTCAAGATCAATTGTGTGATAAAGAAATCCTCCTCCGAAGCTGATGCGAAGGAAGTTGAAAAATTCTGCAAAGAAAACGGACTGGAAATTCGGTTTATCCAACTGATGAACCTGGAAAAGGGAGAATTTTCAGTCGTTGAAAATGGCGAAGGGGGGCATTGCTCCACCTGCAACAGGTTGCGGCTTACCGCCAACGGCCTGATCATGCCATGTTTATTTTCCGACATGGGATACAATATCAGGGAGCTGGGTTATGAAAAAGCCATAGATATGGCATTGGGCAATAAACCCAAATCCGGGACAACCAATACAACCCGTCAGTTCAGCAACATTGGCGGATAAAAATTAGTTATGGCAAAACTTTCACATATCGACAAATCGGGCAAGGCCGTCATGGTGGATGTCGGCAGCAAACCTATTCAGCAAAGGATGGCCCGTGCCGAAGGTTTTATCCGGCTTCAGCCGGAAACTGTCAGGCTGGTACGGGAAAACGAAATGAAAAAGGGGGATGTTCTGGGGGTTGCGCAGCTTGCAGGGATACAGGCTGCCAAGAGCAATTGAGACCATATATCGCTTTGCCATGCGATACTTGTGCACAGAGCAGGGC
>CAZVAY010000264.1:0-3739 GCA_964625265.1 uncultured Sphingobacteriales bacterium
AGTTTTAACGACATCTTTCTGGATTACAAGTCGATGATCATTTTCCTGGTTGATAAGCCTGTAAAGGTTCCGTTTATTCCCGAATATGCCTCTTTCAGAAATTCTGAAAAAATTCTGAAGGCCGTGAATTATAACAATCCAAATGTGCGGAATGCGGCCATTGTCGCTTCGCTTAAATATTTTGATGATGATTTTTATTACAGGAAATACGGGAATCTGATCCGGTTCTTCTCTATTTTTAAAGCTATCCAATCCCAATGGACCTATATTCCCGATCCCGTCAACGAGGAATATTATGCCTCGGCCGGTCAGAGCATGTATCATTATTCAGGTGACTGTGATGATTATTCAATCATGATGGCTGCCTTTATCATGGCAGTAGGCGGTGAAGCCCGGATAGTCAGGACTATGGGGCATGTGTATCCTGAAGTTAAGGTATGCGATCAAAGCCAGTTGGAAACCATCAATGCGCTCATCAGGGATTTGTTTGGCAAGGAAAGCAGGAATAAACCCATATTTTTCCATCGCGATAAAGATGGCTATATTTGGTTGAATTTTGATTATACCGATAAATATCCCGGTGGGAAATTCATGCACGAGAAAGTCATAGATATTCTTAACATTTAAAATATTAATGAGATGAAACGTATCTTTTTATCCCTTGTATTGTTGTTTGTTTTAACAACTGTGTTTAGCCAGAAACAAGCAGGTAATTTTTCAACTCAAACTATTAGTGGGTTAAAGTTCAGGCTGATAGGACCAGCTTTCATGTCAGGCCGTATCACTGATTTTGCCGTCAATCCCGACAACTACCATGAGTATTTTGTAACGGTAGCCTGTGGGGGTGTCTGGAAAACAAATAATTCCGGCATTACCTGGTCCCCGGTTTTGGACGGGCAGGAAGTCTATTCTTTTGGTTGCGTCACCATTGACCCCAATAACCATCACACCGTTTGGGTAGGTTCCGGAGAAAATAACAGTCAGCGTTCTGTTGGCTGGGGCAACGGTATCTACAAATCAACTGATGATGGGAACACCTGGAAAAACATGGGATTAAAGAATTCCGAGCATATTGCAAAGATCATCGTTCATCCCGGTAATTCCGATATTGTTTACGTAGCCGCCCAGGGCCCGTTATGGGGCTCCGGAGGAGACCGTGGCTTGTACAAAACCACTGATGGTGGTGAAACCTGGGAAGCTGTATTGACGGTTTCAGAAAACACAGGTGTTACCGATGTAGTGATGGACCCCCGAAACCCGGATGTATTAATTGCAGCCAGCTACCAGCGCAGAAGGCATGTATGGACTTTGATCAACGGTGGCCCCGAATCAGCCATTTACAAATCTACTAATGGAGGTAAAAACTGGAAAAAGATCACGAACGGTATTCCTGGTGGCGACCTGGGCCGAATTGGTCTGGCCATATCCCCGGTGAATCCGGACGTGGTTTATGCCATCATTGAATCACGAGAATCAGGTGGGTTTTTTCGCTCCACCAACCTGGGAGAATCCTGGAAAAAAATGAATAGTTATAACACCGTTAGCGCCCAGTACTATAATGAAGTATTCTGTGACCCAAAGGATGTGGACAAAGTATATCTCATTGACACCCGGACAAATGTTTCCGAAAACGGGGGCAAAACCTTCAGGGTGCTGGGCAATAAAAACCGTCATGTTGATGACCATGCCCTATGGATAAATCCTGACAACACCAACCATATCCTGATTGGAGGTGACGGAGGTATTTACGAGTCCTTCGATGCCGGGAAAAACTGGCATTTCAAGGACAATTTACCGGTTACCATTTTTTATCGTGTCTCGGTGGATAATGCCGAACCCTTTTACAATGTTTATGGCGGCACACAGGATAATAATACCCAGGGTGGGCCTTCGAGAACAACGAGTAGAAGCGGAATTGTGAATGCCGACTGGTTTGTCACTGTAGGTGGTGACGGGTTTGAAACAGTCATTGACCCGGAAGACCCCAATATTGTTTACTCTCAAAGCCAGTATGGATGGTTATCGAGATACGACAAAAAAAGCGGTGAAAAAACAGGAATTAAACCACAGGAACCAAACAACAAGGAAGTTTACCGCTGGAACTGGGATGCCCCGGTCATCATCAGCCCGCACAGCCACACACGTTTGTACTTTGCAGCCAACAAAGTTTTCCGTAGCGATGACAGGGGAGATACCTGGAAAGTGATTAGCCCCGACCTGACCAAACAAATTGACCGGAATACGCTCAAAGTCATGGATAAGGTATGGCAGGTTGATGCAGTGGCAAAAAACGCCTCGACTTCTATTTACGGTAATATCGTATCCCTCGAGGAATCACCACTTGTTGAAGGGCTACTCTATGTAGGAACTGATGACGGCCTCATCCAGGTTAGTGAAGACGGAGGCGCCACATGGACAAAATCAAAAACCCCGGGTATTCCCGAATATGCCTATGTTAGTGATATCCTGGCCTCCCAACACGATGCCAATACCGTTTATGCCTGCTTTGACAATCATAAAATGGCAGATTTCAAACCTTATATTTTAAAAAGTACCAACAGGGGTAAAACCTGGACTTCGATCACTTCCAACCTGAAAGAACCACAGGTAACCTGGACAATTGCAGAGGATCATGTTAACAGCAATCTTTTATTTGTTGGTACTGAATTCGGCATTTTTTGTTCGGTCAACGGAGGTGAAAAATGGATACAGATGAAAAGCGGACTCCCTCCCATTGCCATCAGGGATTTAGCTATTCAAAAAAGGGAAAATGACCTGGTTTTGGCCAGCTTTGGCCGTAGCTTTTACATTCTTGATGACTATACCCCACTTCGATATGTCAATGAGAAAATACTCAATCAAAAAGCTTATTTATTCCCTGTCAAAGATGCCCTGATGTACATTGAATCTTCCCGTTTTGGCTGGGGCAAAAAAGGGTCGCAGGGCGAAACTTACTTTACTGCCGACAACCCACCTTTTGGTGCTACTTTCACCTACTATATCAAAGACCCGGTTAAAACACTCAAACAAATCAGGATAGAAAAAGAAAAAGCTGCCATCGAAAAAGGTGAAGCTCCCTATTATCCGACATTTGATGAATTACGTAAAGAAGAAAACGAACCACCTGCCCGGTTGATTTTTGAGATCAGGGACAAAAATGGATATGTGGTACGCAGACTGGAATCGGATGTTTCAAAGGGCATTAACCGGATCACCTGGGACATGCGGTATAACAACACTTCACCGGTCAGGCCTCATTCAAAAAATGAAAATGAAGGCGGAGTACTGGCCCTACCCGGTGATTATACTGTAACCCTATACCTGCAAAAAGGAGATAAGAGCACCCTGATGGCAGGACCTGAAAGCTTTACTTGTAAAGTATTGGGGCAACCTACATTGCCTGCTCCCGACAGGGCTGAGTTACTGGCATTCTCTAATAAAGTCAGTGAACTAAGAAGCGCAGTAGCCGCAGCCAGAAAGATAAGCCGTGAGATTGACGCCAACATTCCGCTGATCAGGGATGCTATCCGGCTAAGCAATGGGGAAACTTCTGCCCTTCTTAAAGAAACCAACAGGATTGAAGCTGAAAATCTGAAAATAGGAATTGCCATCAACGGTGATAAAACCATTGCAAAAAGAAATGAAAGTGTACCTGTGTCGATAAATGACAGGGTTGGAACCATCGTTTATGGATTGTGGAGCAGATATTCTGCTCATACTGCACTCCAATTGCAAGTTT
>CAZVAY010000265.1:0-3732 GCA_964625265.1 uncultured Sphingobacteriales bacterium
AAGCCAAATCAGGCTGTTCAATTTGGCTTGAACTTGTATATGAAGGGCGCTTAAACCCAACTTGAACTTAAAAAATAAATCATTTTTGTCTAAGCAGCGTCCGCTACGAGAGACTCTGCCGGGAGGTGAAAACAGATCAGGAAAATTGTTTTTTATTCCGGTTGTAAAAGAATAATTTAACCCAGTTTTTTGAACTTGCTGATAGTTTCTACGGGGTTTTCAGTAGCAAAAACTGCATTGCCTGCCACGAGCATATCTGCTCCTGCGTTAAGTACACTGCCGGCATTGTCGAGGTTGATGCCTCCATCCACTTCTATGAGGGTATCCGGTTTTTTTTCTGAAATGAGTTTTTTAGCCTGATGAACCTTTTCAATGGTTTCCGGGATAAATTTCTGTGCCGGAAACCCTGGATGTACCGACATAATAAGAAGCAAGTCAATCTGATCAATGACTCCTTCTACCACTGAGACCGGAGTGTCAGGACTTAATGCAAGCCCGGCTTTTTTCCCTGTTTCCTTTATCAGGGAAATTATAGACACAATGTTGCTTCCTGCTTCGTAATGGATGGTAATCAGGTCGGCACCGACATCAGCGAATTCCTGGATATATCTTTCCGGCTTTGTGATCATCAAATGCACATCAAGGGGCTTTGAGGCAACTTTTGTAACACTTTTAAGAACAGGAAAACCAAATGATATGTTGGGTACAAAAGTTCCATCCATCACATCAACATGAATCCAGTCAGCCTGGCTCCTGTTGAGCATAAGGATATCTTTTTCGAGCGTGCCTAAATCTGCAGTCAGAGTGGATAGTGCAAGAGGTTATCCCATTATCGGACTACTTTTATTCGGACCTTCTCTCTGGTCCTGGTTTGTGGGGAGGGTTTCTCTTTATCATGGATTTTCTTGACAGCCTGGCTTTACCGTTTCTGGGGTCGATATTAACCAGTTGCACTTCAAGAACATCTCCTTTTCTTACCATTTTATTGGTTTGTTCGTTTCTGTCCCAACTGTACTCTGTATTATGAAGGAGTCCGTCATGTCCGGGAAGGAATTCAAGGAAGGCTCCGAAATCAACAACACTGCGAACAGTGGCATTATAAATTTTGCCTACTTCGGGTTTTTCAATGATCCCTTTGATCCATTTAATGGCAGCGTCCATAGAGTCTTTGTCAAATGCACATACTTCAACAATAGCCTGGTCGTCTTCTTTTTCATCAATGGCAATCTGGGTATTAGTTGTGGCCTGTATCTCCTGGATGGTTTTTCCGCCTGAGCCAATAATAGCACCAATGTCACCACTGTCAATAAAGAATTTCTCAATACGTGGAGCATGAGGTTTATAGTCAGGCCTGGGTTCTGCCAGGCAATCTTTCATTTTGCCGAGAATATGTAGCCGTCCTGCTTTGGCCTGCATCAGTGCTTCAGTCAGGATTTCGTAAGAAAGTCCGTCTACCTTAATATCCATCTGGCAGGCTGTAATTCCTTTTTCTGTTCCGGTTACTTTGAAATCCATGTCTCCCAGGTGATCCTCATCACCAAGAATGTCGGAAAGGATAGCGTATTTACCGGTTTCACTGTCAACAATCAAACCCATCGCAATACCTGATACCGGAGCAGAAATTTTGATACCGGCATCCATCAGCGCCAAACATCCGGCACACACGGTTGCCATGGATGAACTGCCGTTTGATTCCATAATATCAGAAATAATACGTATCGTGTATGGATTTTCTTCTTCACCGGGAATTACTGCTTCCAGGGCACGTTTGGCCAGGTTGCCATGTCCAATCTCTCTCCTTCCAGGGCCACGGTTTGGACGTGTTTCACCCACAGAGAAAGGTGGGAAATTATAATGCAGGATAAACTTATCGAACCCTGTTATAACAGCACCGTCAATCCTCTGTTCATCCAGCTTGTTCCCCAGCGTAACAGATGTCAGCGACTGGGTTTCGCCCCTGGTGAATACAGCTGATCCGTGTGTAGAAGGCAGGTAATCCACATCACAGGTGATGTCCCTGATCTCGTCTGTTTTCCTACCGTCAAGCCTGACTTTTTCATTCAGGATCACGTTTCGGATTGTTTTTTTCTTGTTTTTACTAAAATACCTTTTGTGCAGGTCAATGAGTTCAATCTCTTCCTCGGTCAAAGTTTCTACATATTCGTCCCAAAGTTTCGAAAGCATTTCCGACCTTTCTTGTTTTTCAGTAGGTTTTATGGCAACGGCATGAATTTTTTCGGTAAAATAGGCATCTACTTTTTCCCTGATCTCTTCGTTTTCTTCAAAAGCCTGATGTTCTCGTTTTACAACACCTAAATCTTTAGTCATTTCGTTTTGTGCCTTGCAAAGTTCCTTGATAGCCGTATGAGCTAATTTCAAAGCTTCAACCATGTCTTCTTCACTAACTTCACCCAAAGAACCTTCAACCATGTTGATGTCTTTTTCTGTTCCGGCAACAATGATATCGAGGTCGGCATCCTTCAACTCATCCCTGTAAGGATTAATCACAAATTCCCCCTTGATGCGGGCTACCCTGACTTCAGCAATTGGGCCGTGAAAATTAAGGTCTGAAACACTTAATGCGGCTGATACAGCCAGTCCGACAAAACTGTCAGGGAGGATATTCTCATCAGATGAAATCAAAGATATCATCACCTGGATTTCGGAATAGTAGTCATCAGGGAACAACGGACGAATTGCCCGGTCAATCATCCTGGAAATAAGGATCTCATAGTTGGATAACCTGGCTTCACGTTTATTGAATCCTCCGGGAATGCGCCCCGATGAAGAAAATTTCTCCTGGTAATCAACTGTCAGGGGAAGGAAATCTGCTCCTTCCCTGGCTTCCTTTGCACCTACTACAGTGGCCAGGATCATTGTATTTCCTGTTTTTAATACTACAGCACCATCAGCTTGCCGGGCAAGTTTTCCTGTTTCAAAACTAATTTCTTTGCCATCGGCCAGCGTTATGCTTTTATTATAAATTTTTTTCATAAGATTTTCCTCTTTTTTAATACAAAAAGAGGCGATATATACATCGCCCCTTCTTTATTTTCTGATGTTAAGTGGTTTAATTACCGACCTGTATTTCTGAATATCTTTTCTCTTAAGATAATCAAGCAACTTCCGTCTTTTACCTACCAGCCTGTACAGGCCCATTTGCGTTGAATAATCTTTTTTATGAACTTTCAGGTGTTCCGTTAAATGGGAAATCCTTTTGGTAAATAAAGCAATCTGACTTTCCGGGCTTCCGGTGTCTGCGGCATTCTTGCCATACTTGTCGAATAAATTCTTCTTTTCTTCTTGTGATAAATACATATATACCTTGTTTTTTAAGAGACGCAAAAATACAACTAAAGTATTAATATCAAAGTAATTCTGTCTTTTTTTAGTGTTGGCCGGGATTCCCGGCAAAAATAGGAAATATACTTGTTACAAGCTTTTAATGCACATTTGCCCAATAGGGTAGTTGACCCGGGGCAATTTTAAATATCAGGTGACCGATAAAATAAGCGCATAATGAAATAACAATTACCCCGATCAGGTTGAGCCAGAGACCTGTTTTAGCCATGTCTTTAACCTCAATTTTTCCTGTACCAAAAATAATGGCATTAGGGGGTGTAGCTACAGGAAGCATAAAAGCCATACTGGCAGATAAGGTAGCAGGAAGCATAAAAAGTAGTGGGTTTTGGTGGATACTTCCGGCCAACCCAGCTAATATGGGCAGCATCA
>CAZVAY010000266.1:0-3732 GCA_964625265.1 uncultured Sphingobacteriales bacterium
CTTTAATGTCAGCAGGTTGATCCGGGTGAAAACAAGAGAAGAATTGGTGGAAGCCCTACGGGACTATGCCTGGGATGTTGTCCTGCTGGATTACTATCTACCCGGGTTTGATGGAATTGAAGCCCTTAACCTGGTCAGGTCATTCGATGATTTTATTCCTGTCATTGTCGTTTCAGGCGTTTTGACGGAGGAACTTGCCATTGAGATACTTAAGTTGGGTGCCAGTAATTATGTTCTGAAAACAAACCTGGTCCGCCTGGTATCGACCATCGAAGGTGAATTGGTGAAAAGCAATATGTCCCGAAAAACTGCTGAACTTGAAATGGGCCTCCGGGAATCCGGGGAGCTTTACGAACAACTGTTTAACAATATTCCAATGCCCCTGTATAGGGCGGATTCATTTGGGAATTTTATGTCCGTTAACCCGGCAATGGTGGAATTATTCGGCTTTAATTCAAAAGAGGAATTATTGAAGGTGAAAGTACAATCTCTATATGCTGATCCGGTAGAAAGGATGCCGTTTCTGAAAAAATTGAGCAACGCTGACAAAGCACAAAGCCACACACTCAGGCTCAGGAAAAATGATGGTGAGGAAATAATTACAGAAGTTACTGTCAGGCCTCATTTCAGCCGAAAGGGCAGGCATCTCTTTCAGGAAGGGAGTATAAAAGATATTACAGAAGAATATTATCAAAAACAGGAACTGGTAAAGAGTGAAGCCAGGCTGAAGTTAATATTAGAGAAATTGCTGGTTGGTGTGGTTATCATTGACCTGGAAACACTTGATATCTTAGAGGCTAACCCTAAAGCACTGGATATAACGCATGAAACCCAGCAAGACCTGATAGGGAGTAAATGCTACACAAAACTCTGCCAGGAGGCACCTGAAAAATGCCCTTTTAAAAATGGGGAGTCAGAAAAGTATTTCCAGCAAGTATCGATAATCAAAAAGGGAGGCCAGGAGGTGTTTTATACCAAAAGCTCAGTGGTAGTTGAAATAAATGGTAAAAAGCGGATTGTTTCATCATTTGCTGATATAACCCCTCAAAAGAAAATGGAGCAGGAACTTGTGGCCTTAAAAGATAAGGCTGAATTGTCGGACAAGCTGAAAACAGCCTTCCTGAATAATCTGAGCCACGAGGTCAGGACACCCCTGAACGGGATCATGGGTGGAGCGCAGATTTTGCAAATGGATGATCTTTCCGATAAGGAAAAGAATGAATTTCTTGAAATTATTGCCGTAAATAGTCAGAATTTATTGAAATTGATTGAAGACATTATGGATTTATCCATGTTGGATTCAGGTTATATGGAACTGGAAAAAGATGAAGTTGATATTCAGGAGTGCCTCGAAGAATTGTACGAACAGTTTAGGGAAAATATGAAAATAAATAAAAAGGATCATATCAGTTTTGAACTCAAACCCTTGAAAACACCTGTTGTAATAAATAGTGATAAACAAAAGCTGAAGCATCTGTTATCCTACCTCCTTGATAATGCTTTTAAGTTTACAAAAGAAGGAAGCGTTGTGGTGAGTTCCAAAGTTAACAAGGACTTATTACGCATATCTGTCCTTGACACAGGTAGCGGAATACCTGAGGAAGATACAGAACATATTTTTGAAAGGTTCAGGCAAGTGGATTATACATCCACAAGGGTTCACGAAGGGACAGGGATCGGACTTTCCATTGCAAAAAAACTGGTGGAGGCCCTGGGAGGAAGTATAGATGTTAATTCAGTTGTTGGAAAGGGAAGTGAGTTTAGCATTTACCTGCCCTTAACTTAAGTGTTGATTAAGAAATATTAAGTTCAGATTATGAGTTTTAGAAAGATTATATTCATGTTGTTTTTTGCCATCTCCGTGGTACTGGCTGTTGTGCTTTACATTATTTTCAGGAACCATGAAAAAGAGGAATACAGCAAGAAAGTTGATTTCTATAAGAAAGAAGCCTATGCTACATGTAATATGCTAACAAAAACCCATGTGGAAGAGACAATCAGGATCATTGACATTGAAAGAAAACTTTGGGGAGGCAAAAATGAAGATTCAATAAAAAATCACCTCCTCGCCTTGATCGCCACGCAACACTTTGAATATGGGGGATATGTTTTTGTCAATACCATGGATGGACAGGCCCTGGTTTTTGATGGGAAACTTGTCAAAGGATATAAGAGTATCAAAGATATGACAGACCCGGACGGGAAAAGGCTGTTTGACATGGAATTGGATGCTGCTTCAAAACCTGAAGGTGGTTATATCTATTATAAGTTCAAACGAATGAATGATACGGTAAAAGTGGATAAAATTTCATTTATTAAAGCTTATCAGGACTGGGATTGGATCATAGGTGCCGGGGTGTACTTACCTGACATTACTGAAAAAGTGGAATTACTGGAAGAACAGCTTGAACTGGAAATGAAGAAAACATTTAACGAGGTGTTATTGTTAATAGGTATTTTACTTATCCTGAGCTTCCTGGTAACTTACCTGTTTTCGAAGGTGATCCACGATGAATTTGAACAGATAAAAGATGATTTGGAGGACGCCATGCTTTCACTTGAACCCATGAATAAGGACAAATACAGGATTACAAATTTCAGGGTACTGACCATTTATATTAATAACCTTATTGAAAGAAAAAGGCATGCTGGTGAAAAAGCAAGGGAAGCCTATAAACTACTTGAATCTGTTTTTCATGCAGCCAGGCATATAGGTTTTATTGTCACCAGCCTTGAAGGAAAAGAATCTGTTATTCAATATGTAAGTGACGGTACCACCGAGATATTGAATATAAAAAGGGAGAGCCTGATTGGAAAAAGAGTAAAAGAATTACATGATATAACTCAGTGGGACAGGATTCATCATTTTTATCAATCAGTAGCCGAATCGGCTGGCCCCATGGACTCTGAAATTAAAGTCAAGGTAGGGGATGGCCATTTTAAACACCTGAATATTGTGTTATATCCCCGTTTTGATGATGACAATACATTGGCGGGAGGGATGATGGTCATGACCGATATCACCAAGTTGAAAATGATGGCGGAAGAGCTACAGGATTACCAGGTTGAACTTGAAAAAAAAGTGGAGGAACGCACAAACTCGCTTGAAATGAAAACTTCAGAACTTGAAAAAAAGAATAAGGAATTGACTAACATAAACGACCTGTTTGCAGGCAGGGAATTCAGGATAAAAGAGTTGAGGGAGAAAATTAAAAAACTGGAGAAACAGATCAAAGACCTGTTAAATAAAAACGAATAACGTGATGGAGAAGAATAAATATCCGGATCAGTTACCTATGCTTAATACGCTGTTTGATACTATGGTTGATTTTATCAATATCCAGGGGCCAGATCACCGTATTATCAGGATTAACAGGAGTATGTGCAATCAATGCAGGGTAAGCCCGGATGAGGCGGTTGGCAAAACCTGTTATAACCTGATAGGGAGAGATCAGGAATGTACTGATTGTGCAGCTTCACGAAGTTTTAATACAGGCAAAATTGAACATACAAGAAGATATGTGGAACAATGGGACAGGTGGGTAGACAATTACGCCTATCCAGTTGTGGATGCTCATGGAAAAGTTGAACTCATGTTTGAACATTTCCATGATGTGACCAATGAAGTAAAGGGAATTAATTTGCTAAAAGACAATGAATGGTTGTATTACCAGATTAACAACCTTTCAGGTGAACTTGATCAGTTTAATGACGAGAAGTCAAGTGTTCAGG
>CAZVAY010000267.1:0-3702 GCA_964625265.1 uncultured Sphingobacteriales bacterium
AAAATCATTTGCTGAATATTATGATGCCAATTATGAGCATGTCAAATTGGTGGATGGCCTGAAAAAAAACATTGTCTTTTCCGATCACAACCTGGTGACCGATGGGGTATTTGGCGAAATGCACATGGTCGTATGCCGCAATGTGTTGATCTATTTCAACAAGGAATTGCAGAACAAGGTCGTTGGGCTGTTTAATGAAAGCCTCGCCCAGGGAGGGTTTTTATGTCTTGGGTCGAAAGAAAGTCTGAGGTTTACCGATTACGAAGAGCATTTTAAACCCATCGTAGCCAAAGAGAAAATTTATCAGAAAAAGTATTTGTAGTGTATGTACAAAGCCATTGTCATCGGTACGTCCGCAGGAGGAATTCAGGTTCTGTCGGTCATTTTGCCAGCCTTGCCCGCAGGCCTGCCTGTGCCGGTAATGGTCGTACAACATATCAGCCCCGGTTCTGACAATTACCTGGTTGAACTCTTTAACAGGAAAACGAAAATGCCGGTGCTGGAAGCTGAGGACAAAGCAACCCCGGAGGTATCTCATATATACATGGCGTCACCCGGTTACCACCTGTTGATCGAACCGGATACCAGTTTTTCCCTAAGCCTGGATGAGCGGGTTAACTTTTCCCGGCCATCCATTGATGTCCTCTTTGAAACCGCCTGTGATGCTTTTAAAGGACAGTTGATTGGCGTGCTTTTAACAGGGGCTAACTTTGACGGAGTAACCGGCTTATACAAAATCCATCAGGCAGGGGGATTTACTATCATCCAGGATCCTGCTACTGCAGAGGTAGATACCATGCCTAAAAAAACGCTGGATTACTTTCAGCCGGATAAAATCCTCGCTCCTGACAAAATCCCGCGAGAGTTGGTCAGGTTAGTAAATAGAAGCTAAAAAAACGTGTTAATCAGTCTTTTTTGCGAACCCATTGGGTGGTCCTTCCCAACAACGACACACCAATATATCCTCTGACATCAAGTTTATCCGGTTCATTCAACCACATAGTGCATTTGTATGTTTTCCCGTTTTCGGGGTCGTAGATAGTACCACCAGACCAGGTGTTATCACCTTCATATTCAAAACCTTTTAAAATCATTAATCCGATCAAAGGCACATTCCTTTTTGAAGGATCAGGGTTTTCATCATCTACCTTTTCAGAACCATCTTCTTCCAATGGGTCTTTCAGCGAGGTGATCTTTCCGTAGTATTTGCCGTTTTTGGCCCTGTAAAGTTTTATCAGGCTCTTGTTATTTTCGGTATACCAATAATCCCAGATAGCATCACCCTCCTTTTTTTTCTGTGCAAATGATTCAAAGTTACAGACCATCAAGATTGCTAATGTTAGTGCAATGATTACAGTTTTCATAGGCATTGAAAATTTTTACTGATCGAAATTAAATTTAAAATTCAAGGTTTACGTGTACGAAAGTAAATAATTCTTCCTGTATTCTCACCTGTCTTACAAATTATTTTTAACACAGGTAACTCATTTAATGAAATAATCAGGTTGAAGGCCGGGACTGAACATGCATGCTAATCCTGTTTTTTATTTTTAGCGATTTTGAATTCCCAGGGTAGGGTATAATCCAGATCAATCCCAACGTAAGAGGCTTTGGTATAAAACTCCCAGGTATCGGTTACCGTGTTGTTATTGTTGTCAGAATAATAATAGTAGAGTTCGTTGTAGATATTTTTCTTAAGCGGAAGGTGGTACCGGATACCAAAATCAAAACGGCCTGCCTTGCCGGCAAAATCTGAGATTCCAATCCTGGCATGAAATGACGGTGTAATGGTTTGAGGAAAATTCAGCGTATAAAAATATTTGTATGTAAATACCACTACCATGACATATTCATCACGCCTGTCGCCAAACTCTGTTTGGGATGACCGGGAATAATCCATGCTGATCCCTGCTTCAGAAAAAATAGTAAAATTGTCCAGATGATGAAAAGAGTAACTATATCGAAGTATCATTGGAAATTCCGAAGAAAAGGTTTTTGTGTTTCCAAACACTTCCCCAACATTATTGGTGAATAAACTGACCTGGATATAACGATATAAAAAGTTATACCCTGCCAAAACCGACCACCGGGGAGTTATGTTGTAGGAAAGCTCAGTTCCTGCACTGACCGGATAATAGTTATGCAAGGCCACATAGGAGCCCCTGAATGTATAAATGTCTGAAAATCTGGAATCCATAAATGAACCGGTGCTGACCTTAAATCCCAGGGTTTGCTGTGCGCACAGGTAACTGGCAGTCATTATGAAAATCCATATAAAAACATATTTCAGGTAATTTATCATCTTGCCCGGACTTTTTGTTGCAAATTATTGGTGTTCGAAAATATTAAAAATTATGCAGAGAATTCTTCAGGTTAAAAATTCATGTCCTTCCTGCCTGGCTTAGCCATGGGGTCCATCATAGGATAGCTAATCAAAGAACCTTTAAAACCATTATTTCAACCATTGATAACGCGCTTTTTTGTCAGCATTTGGTAAAACAACGGAACAATAACAAGGGTGAGGACTGTAGAGAACAGCAACCCACCGATAATGGTCCAGCCGAGTGGGGCCCACAGTGTTCCTCCGCCCAAAGTCAGGGGTAATATACCGCCAATAGTTGTCAGTGAAGTAAGGATGATGGGGGTAAACCTGACTTCTCCGGCTTGCCTGATGGCATCTTCTATCGTTATTCCTTTCGAGATCAGCAGATTGATATAATCCACCATAATAATGGCGTTGTTAACTACAATGCCGATCAGGCTTATCAGGCCGATAAAGGCAGTAAACGAAAAAGTCAGCCCGGCAAAATACAAGGCCCAGGTCATGCCGATCATGGCAAAGGGTATGGCCATAAAGATGATCAGGGGTTGCCGGAAGGAACGGAACTGGAGTACCAGAACAGAGAATATGGCTATTATGGCAATGATCAGGGCATTGAGCATACCGCCAAATGATTCTTCCCTGGCTTCGAGTTCCCCACCAATTTTATAAGAGTATCCTTCCGGAAAGTTGTATTTATCCAGCTTTTCAATAACAGGGGCCATGACCTCATCAAGGTTGAAACCTGTTTCCACATCTCCGTATATTTTGGCTGTCCGTTCAAGATCAGACCGGGTAACAGAGGAAGGGGAGTGGATAAACTTCAGGCCGGCCATGGCTTTCAACGGAATCATTTTTCCACTCATTGACCTGACATATAATTTGTCAAAATCATCCATATCCGGTTTTCCTTCTGTTTGCATTTTAATCACAATATCATATTCCTTCCCGTTTTTATCGTGGTATTTTGATACGTTTATCCCGTTGAACCCGGCTCTGACCACCTGGTCAATCCGGTAAAGCGGAACACCAAGCATACTAGCTTTGTCCTTGTTAACATCAACAAATATTTCTGTTTTGTTTTTAGCCATTTCATTGTCAAGGTTGATGACACCCGGGGTCTCCGACAACCAGTTTTCAATATCGGCAGCAATGCTTTTCAACCGGCTGAAATCTTTACCACTGACTATGACTTCAATGGGTGCTGAAACAGGAACACCCTGCTCAAGTTCCTTAATGGTAATTCGGGCGCCCGGGTAGCCTGCATATTGTTTTCGCAACCGGATGATCAATTGGTTGTATTCATCAATTTCAAAGTATTTCATCCTGACGAACAGCTCTGCAAAATAATCAAGGTTAGTCCGGGTAATAACATTATAGTA
>CAZVAY010000268.1:0-3696 GCA_964625265.1 uncultured Sphingobacteriales bacterium
ATTTTCTTAGACCGTGCCTGGGGCTGGAATAGTAGTGGTCAGGGGCACACATGCCCCCGGGACATCCATATTGAGAACAGGACACAAAAACACCGGCCAATGCCAGGATCATCAGGCAGGTAAAAATTCTTGTTATTGAAACTTGATTTTGAACAGGTTTTTTCATCAGTACGATTTGATGAATTCAGATATTTTATTCCATTCCTGTGACAATATTGCTTCCAACAAAAGGGATTGCATCGAATTGTCAATCTCAATGTTATTGATCGATTTAAGGTGGTAGGTAAAATCTTTTATCCCCAGGTACTTTTCAAAATCCATTTCCTTTATCCTGATCCCCATGGAATCAATAAGTTCTGGCGTGATAGGATGGTTGAATTTGTTGCCAAAAGAAACAGGTTCAAAAGACACCAGTTCCGATTTTATCACACCATTTTTTTTAGTCCATAATTCCGTAAAGTAACACTGGGTGAATACCACTTCGGTTTCCCTGAAATCCTGGATAAACGACTTTCCGCCATAGTTGAGCAATTCACGCCTGTGCAGGCCAAAGTATTCTTCCAGCGATTCAAAAATAGCAGCACTGCCTTTGTTGTAATCGGTTTTGACAATAAAGTAAGTTATCAGCTTTGAATTACTCACCCGGGTTGCATTGGAATTGGTAACACCCTCGCCAAAAGCTTTGTTTTTTATTTTCAGGCTTTTAAGATAAGCCTTCTCAGGATGCTTGCTATGCTCATTGATGATGAGTTTGTCATTGAAATATAAAATATCGAATTTGAACATTTTATTCATAAACACATCATAGAACGACAATTTGTAGATACAATCGATGCATGGCTTTACATAGTAGGTTTTTAATAGGTTAGCTACATCGGTATAATCAAGATAGCCGAAACTGACATCTTCGCCTTTGCTGTTAACGGAGACAAAGGCAAAACCTGCAATATCAAAATTTGTTTTTCGCCTGCCTGAAGACCAGAGTTCATAAATGAAAAAATTATGGGAACCGGTAAATGATGAACCTGAACTGTTTTCAATTTCCTGTAAAGCGAGAAAATTGATCTTGCTCACTTTTCTTGGGGAATCCCATAACTCCAGTTTACCCTCGTTGACTTTGGTATAGACAAAATCCAGGAACTCGTCAACTACATTAAACCCAAAAGTGTCTGTTTGGCTGTCTTTGTTAACAAGGATCATCACCCGCTTGTTTTTATAAGCATGGCTTGTACCAGGTGTTAAAACAAGCAGAAAGAAGGCACACATAAGGAGTGTGGCCGGCCTGATATTATGGTGCAATTTTATTGTCATTATGCTATGCAAATGTATTTATTTTTTACATAACGGCAGGATTTGCTAATTTAGTGGTTTGAAAAAATTGCCATGAAAATAGGAATTGAAAACATAAAGATAAATGCACCTGTTGGGTGTTACCAAAGTGAACGTAAGCTGGGAAAAGTTTTTGAAGTAAGCATCTGGCTGGAGGCTCCTACACAACCTGAAGAAGTTAATGAAAGGCTGGATATGACTATCAATTATGAAATCGTATTACAAGCTGTAAAAGAATCTTTCAGGGAGGAGTGCAGGCTGATAGAAACGGTAATGGTTCGCCTGAAAAACCTGATTTTCGAAAAGTTACCCCATGTTCATTCATTCGAAGTAGAGATCAGGAAGATTAATCCCTTTGGTAATCCTGATGACGGCAATGCAATTGTCAAAACAAAGTTTGAAAACGGATAAAGTTTTTATATTTGCGGCTGCAAAAAGGTCCCGTGGCCGAGTGGCTAGGCGCTGGTCTGCAAAACCATTTACAGCGGTTCGAATCCGCTCGGGACCTCAAAAGAAAGCGGATGCGCAAGCATTCGCTTTTTTTATGAGTCCCCGGATGAGAATCGCAGGTTCGAAACCGAACGAAGAGAGGTTCGCGAGATACCTAATGAAATAATAGACCAACATCGAGCAATCCGCTCGGGACCTCAAAAGAAAGCGGATGCGCAAGCATTCGCTTTCTTTATGGTTTCCAGGATGATAGAATTACAAATTAGAGAATTACGAATGGTCTTAATACTAAATTTAGGAGCATTTTGTAAGCCTCAAATCTAGTAATAACCCACAAAGCCCATAGCGCATAGCGCCATGGGCTTGATGTATATATTGGATTCAGTACTTACTAAAGAGCTTGTGCCTTGACGTCTACTTCCAGCGTTACATTAACGGTGGCTGTAACGGGTACTTTGTCAACTGAACCGGACAGGTAAAGGATCAATCCTTTATTGTCTTTCAATTCTTTGCTGAGTGCATCCTGTACCTGTGTATCAACGGTAATGTCATAGGAGGTTCCATTGTCATACAGGTCTTTGAGGTTCAGGTCGGTGATGGCACCAATGGTTGTTTTGTCGGTGCTGCTTAACGGGCTGAATTTCAGGTCACCATTGAACAGTGCTGAATC
Source organism: uncultured Sphingobacteriales bacterium (assembly GCA_964625265.1). Classification (GTDB taxonomy): domain Bacteria; phylum Bacteroidota; class Bacteroidia; order CAILMK01; family JAAYUY01; genus CAYNBC01. The sequence continues at coordinate 2,450 of CAZVAY010000268.1, forward strand.
ATTGCCTGAAAAACTTTGTACATCAATATTGATGCTTTTGATCGTATAATCCTCGATTTTATCGAGATACTGATCAAGGTCAGCATTGGTTGAGACATCGATGGTTTCTTCCTGGTCAATGGTGGTTACCTTGTCGATTGTGAAATCGAATGTTTTGCTAAAGCTGGTACCGATTGTAATAATCGAGTATTGCGAAAGCAAGTCACAGGAAACTGCTGCAAATAATACAAGTGCTGAGAGTAAGACGAATGATTTCTTCATGATAGTGATATTTAATTATTGTTTGACAAATTTATAAATTACAGGCTTTTTTTATGCCTTTTTTATGATAATATTTTTGATGGTATTCCTCTGCTTTCCAGAATGTTTCAGCAGGAATAATCTGTGTAACGATTGGATCTTTAAATGTACCTGAGTTTTCCAGTTCTGACATCATTTTTTCTGCTTCTTGTTTCTGAACATCATTATAATAAAAAATAACTGAACGATATTGCTTGCCGAAATCGGGGCCCTGCCTGTTGAGGGTAGTTGGGTTGTGTGAACTCCAGAATATCTCCAATAATTGATTATAGGAAATAACGGTAGGATCAAATTCAATTTGAACCACTTCTGCATGGCCGGTCTGGTCCGTGCACACATCTTTATAAGTAGGGTCATCCAGGCTACCGCCCATATAACCCACTTCGGTTTTTACAACACCTTCGTATTCCATAAAGGTAGATTCAACTCCCCAAAAGCATCCTGCTCCGAAAGTGGCTTTTTGGTTATTATTAGTTTGGCTCATGGTATTGTCGATAAAAATGGCAGCAATTAAAAGGCTTAAAGATAAAAATATTAGTACTTTGACTTTTGATTTATACACAAATATACTATTAAAATTTGAATTGGTCTAAATTACTTCAACAAAGATGGTTCCAATTTACAAAGGTTGCTTTGAGGGTATTTCCCTACCTTTGCCCTTGTCTTGATAATGGAATTATTAAACTGATTCAGGAAAATGAAGATAGCCGTAGTTGGTTGTTCAGGAATGGTTGGGCGTAAAATGCTTGATGTCCTCGAAGAGCGTAATTTTAGCAGCCATGAAATTCTTCCGGTAGCCTCACAAAGAAGTTGTGGAAAAAAAATTCAATGCTGCCATCAGGAAAAGCAAATCATTTCTCCTGAAGATGCATTATTGCTAAAGCCTGAAGCAGCTTTGTTTTCTGCCGGATCAGAGGTGTCAAAAACGTGGGCACCCCGTTTTGCTG
>CAZVAY010000269.1:0-3668 GCA_964625265.1 uncultured Sphingobacteriales bacterium
TTGTGGGAAGGAGAAGGAAAAAAAAAAAGGAGTTATCTCAGAGGGGAAGCCCCCCCCTTTGGAGTCAAGGGCGACCCCGGGTTTCCCCCCGCCATACCGGGTTGCCAGACCACTGTTACGGTGATTGACCGTCATGGCAAAACTGTATTGCATAATCATATTTTCAAAATCCCGAACGTGGAAGGAGCAGGCCCCGAAGGCCAGTTGGCTATTGATATGGCTCCGCTCAACCCCCATACTACACAAAAGGTGGCACGAAGTTGTGAAAGTTGTCATGCCAACCCAAAATCAATGGGTTACGGAATTAATAGTGGTAAGCTTTATAATAATCCTGCTGAAGATGTTATTATGGATTTGGCAGATGCGGAACATAACATTATTCCCCAACAAGTGGACACCCAGTTCAATGCCATTCCCAACCTAACCATGGATTGGAGCAGGTTTCTGGATGAAAGTGGCAACCAGCTTCAGACTGTTGGCCATCACTTTTCAGCTTCACGCCCGCTCAACAAAGATGAGCTAATGAAATTAGATCGCCAGGGAGTATGTTTATCCTGTCACAAAACTATTCCTGACGGTGACCTGGCAACCAGCCTCATGAGCCATGTGGCTCAATATGCCAAAATCCCCATTGATAATAAAATGCATCAGGGTATTTTGCACAAATCCCTGCTGCTGACTGCCTGGGTGCAGGTATTAACAGCCTTTATTATTTTGATCCTTATTCTTTATTTTGCAAGAAAGTGGCTTTTGCGAAAAAGAAAAAAATGACCTGAACTTATGATCATGTATATCGCATTCTTCCGGGGCATCAACGTAGGTGGTAGAAACCTGGTAAAAATGGTTCATTTAAAAACGCTGCTGGAAAAGCTGGAGTTTAGGCGTGTCCGGACATATATACAAAGTGGAAATGTTATTTTTCAAGCAAAAACAACCCATAAAAAAGAAATTAAGCAATCTATTGAATACAACTTTGAAAAAACCTTTGGATTCAAAACACAGGTCCTGGTCATGAACAAAGATGAATTTACCGGAATTATCCAAAACAACCCATTTGTACAAGAAGCAGGAAAAGACCCGGCTTATTTTCATGTTACATTTCTTTTCAATGAAACTGTCAAAGGAAATTACGGATTCATCGATAAATATTTAAAGGAAAATGAGGAGTACAGATTAGGAAAGTTGGCAATTTATTATTATTACCCAAATGGCCTTGCCAAAGTAAAACTCACCCCTGCCCTGATGGAATCCGGACTTAAAACCTCAACGACAACAAGAAACTGGAGGACCCTCAATAAAGTCGCTGAAATGGCCATGGAAAAATAATGTTAAAGGATTATTACGACATATTAGGATTGGAACAGGGTGCATCAAAGGAAGCGATACGGCTGGCCTACAAAAAGAAAGCATTTGAATTTCACCCCGATAAGAATAAAAGTCCCAATGCGCACGAACAGTTTATCAGGATCAGCGAAGCCTACGAAATTCTGATGCTAGGTTACAAACCTGTTAAGAAATATGTAAATCCTTATGCAAAATACTACAACATGAAAACGCCTCCGGAAGACCCGGAAGAATTTAAAATGTGGAAGAAAGTAGCCATGGCTCGCATCAGGCAAAAGGCTAAAGAAAGGGCAAAAATGGAATTTGATGAATTTATGGCTGAGTGTGAAGCTTTCAAAAAGAGCAGGTATTTCTATGTGGGTAAGGCATTCTTCTATCTGGCTGCACTGATCTACATTCTGACGGCAGCTTTTCTGATAGCCCTACCTTTTATTACGGCCTTTGGTTCCGGCAGGTACTTGTATGCCATTGCCATGGCGCCATTGGCATTCCTGGGTTATGTCATGTACGTTCACGGATTCAGTGAGTATGAATACTGGAGCAATTATTTTATCCGGTAATTTTTCGGGTTACTTTCGGGCATGTATATTATTAATGATATGCCTTGATAAATTGTCAATCAATATAGATCATGAATAATCATAATTCCGTTTCACGCTATCTCATATCAGTAGTATTGTTTTTAACAGCCTGTGGGCCAAATATTTATTTTTCTGAACCCCAACCCAATAAGTCAACAACCCTGGCCTGTTTCCCGGATGATATCCAGGGAAAATATATTGATATTGATAATGTAAAAGACAGTATTTTTATTTTCAACAACTCCATGATAGCTACTTCTGAAAAATCGGTACATACTTCCTTATCCCGGTTTGACTCCACCTGTGAATACACGCTTGAAGACGGAAAAATACAATTCAGAAGAAACAGGATAAACTATGTTGTACCGTATGAAATTACCCAGGACAGCATTTCATTTTCCTACACCCAATACGAAAAAATAGAAATGGGCGATAGTTTGGTGATTAAACAAATTGATAAAAAACGGCTATCTTTAAACATGCTCGAAGAGCATGGCTGGTCACCAGTGATTATGCTGGTTTCCAAAAAGAAAGTTGCTTTCGCCTACATTGATAATGATCAAATTGAAGTCCTCAAAGAAATATGTCCGAAAGTTATTTCAATCTATAAGGATAGTAACCAGACTGAAGCAGATTATTATACCGCCACACCCTCACGGGAAGAATTCATACAGTTTATTGATTCAAAAGATGTTCTCCTGCCGGTTGGGGTTTTTAGGAAAATACGATAGTTATACTGCTTCTTAACGAATTTGCAAATATTTCCTTTAAGCCTGATTAACTCATGAACAATAATGAATCACCCAAAGGGCTTACCTCAAAATTGAAAATCAAATCTTTTTATTTATGAACCTCATGATATAAACCTGATTTTCAACCCACAATATATTATATGAGAAATTCTAAGATTTTTCATATCGGAAGCTGTTAATACCGGGAAGATTAGATTATTCCTTTTTTTACAAACCTAATGTGATTCAGTTTAAAACAACCTTTTAACCGAATGAAGCCTGTGGGTGATCTTCCCCAATCCTTCATGAAAGATCCCTTCTTTAGTCAGTTTGTCAATCCTCACTTTTCCTGAAGCATGGATGACTCTTCCATTTTCCGGGACATAACCCACGTGGATCACCTTCCCCGAATCATTGCTAAAAAATACGAGGTCACCTTCCTGCTCTTGAGTTGGTTTAATGGAAACACCAGGCTGTTCCTGTTGCCAGGCATCACGGGGTAGTTGAATTTTCTTTAAACTGAAAAGGCTTTGAACAAGCCCTGAACAATCCACCCCATAGCTGCTTCTGCCACCCCAGAGATAAGGTGTACCCATCCATTGGAGCAAAAATCCGGTAAGCAATTTTACACTCATTCCCTTTTCTGGTAAAACCACATTTCCCCGGATACTGTATTCCTCATCCCGGATAAAAAAACGGCTTCCATCGAAAAAAGGCAGTGTACTGCCGAACCCGAGATGGTACATGTTTTCATTGCTTCCGCAAAGTTGAAATGGTTCTGATGTCACGTAATGAGTTGTGTTTTGATATTCACGGACAAATGTTTCGTCCACTTCGCAATTCCCGGTAATGGAAATCCAACCCTGGTAATGGTCTGCCAGGCATTCGATCCGGTACCAATCGTTACCATATTTTTCAAGAATATGGTAAAGTTCACCAAATAATAACTGGCTGGTCATTTCGGCATGTGAAAAGGGCTCCTTTCGCACAGGAATATAAGGTTGGTCAACAA
>CAZVAY010000270.1:0-3656 GCA_964625265.1 uncultured Sphingobacteriales bacterium
AATCAATGATTGCCCCGAAACCGCCAAAAATATATTTGGGATTATTCAACACAGGCTCCGTCTTCCTTTTGTCGATCCAGTACTGAGCAATTTCTTCGGCCACCTGCTCATAGGTAAAGTAAACCTTACCTTTTTTTATGCGGGCCTTTGCAATGATCTCTTCTACTTTGTTGGTGCCCCCATAAAGCTCCACACGGCTGGCTGTGCTTTTTAGCTTTCCCTTGTTATCGAGGGTCAGCTCTTCTTTACCTGCCATATAATATGCCTGGTCAATCGCAGCTTTTTCCAGCAGGGGATGGTCTTTTATAGGTTCATTTCCCTGGGAAATCCTGTAATCATTGATCTGTTTAAAAACCAACGAGTTAAAATAGCCGACATTAAACTCTTCCGGATCAATTACCCGGCCTTCCTGGGCCCATAGAACAGGGTGGAAAATTATTATTACCATCAGTACAAGGCCCCAATTCCGTAAAAACCTACAAGGACGAACTTTTGTTATTTTATCACTTGTCATACCCAAATCCTGATTTCAATTTTGCCTGAACAAATCCCTAAATAAAAATCAAAATTAGTTTTAATTTTTAAATGAAAATGATTTGTTGAAAAGTGTAGATACTTCAGGTGAAATGTGTGTATTAAAGGGGGTATTTTATTTATCTTTGCTACCAAAGTTGAAATTATGACATGGATAATTATTTTATTGCTGATTGGTGTCCTGCTCCTTTTTCTGGAGATATTTTTTGTACCGGGAACAACCATTGTGGGTGTAATCGGGGGCATCTTTGCTGCTATTGCCATTTACCTTGCCTTTAAAGAGCATGGAAATATGGCAGGTTACATCTCACTGGCTGTTACCCTGGTGGTGATGACGATATTGATAATTATTGGTGCCAAAACGGGCGTTTGGCAGAAATTATCCAATAAAGATGCAATTAAATCCAAAGTATTGAATGTGGATGAAAATGAACTGAAAACCGGTGATACCGGCACCAGTATTTCTGCCTTAAGGCCATCCGGTAAGGCGCGTTTTGGAAACAGGAATTATGAAGTAACCTCCTACGGTGAATACATTGAACCTAATAGCCGGCTCGAGATTATCTCGATCTCCGGAAATAAAATCTTTGTAAAATCCGGGAACACGGAAGAACAGGCATCTGATAAATAATGGAACTCTACCCGGAAAACCTGACTCAAAAACTAGGATTTGACGAAATAAAAGCACTTATTGCCAACCGCTGTGAATCCCAGCAAGCCAGGTCAATCGCTCACAATACCACAGCTACTGATAACCTGCTTGTTATCCGCTATCAACTCGGCTTAACGGAAGAACTCAAATGGATGAAAGAAAACCGGATTTCCGCACCGGGGCCGCCTTTTAATCTGATTGAATTGGATTGGGAAGCCTTAAAGGTCAGAGGGTTTGCAGAAACGCTGGAAAACTTATATGCCATTTATTACCTGGTCAGGGATTTTACACAGTTGCAGAAGCTCATGGTGAAAAATAAAGCCAATATGCCCCTTTGGTCTGCTGAATTTACCGCAATGGCAGACCTGTCATACCTGTTCAAACCATTTGAAAAAGTATTTGATGAAGAGGGCCGGGTAAAAGACAGCGCTACACAACTTTTACATAAACTCAGGAAAAGCATAAAAGCCAAAGAAAAAGAAGTAGAATCCACTTTTGATAGCCTCGTAATTGAAGCACGCAAAAATGAATTGCTTTCAGAAGAAACAGAAAGTTTCCGGTTGGGTGAAAGAGTGCTGGCAGTCCAGCGTAAATACAAAAAGAGGATTAAAGGAATAATCCTTGGAGAATCAGGTTCCGGGAAAACATTCTTTATCCTGCCGGAATCTATTGTAAACCTAAGAAATGAGTTGACAGAACTTAATTATGCTGAGACACGGGAACTTAACAAGATCAGGGCTGAGCTTACGATACTCATACAGCCCCATGTCGATAATTTTCCTGCGATCACCCTTTTGCTGGCAAAATATGAATTTACACAGGCCAAGGCCAGGTTGGCAGATGAATACGGCTGGAATATCCCTGTGATAAAGGATGAGGGAGAGACTAATATCATGATGGCCTGTCACCCGATCCTGCAGGTCAGGCATGCACAAACACAGACTAAAACAGTCCCCTTTGATTTACAACTTGATCCAGACACCCGTATACTTGTTGTTAGCGGGCCCAACGCAGGGGGGAAGTCAGTATTCCTAAAGGCCGCAGGCCTATTACAACTGATGCTGCAGTCAGGGATACCCGTCCCTGCAGACCCTGCTTCGGTATTTGGAGTTTTTACCAAAATCTTTGTTGATATAGGTGATGACCAGGACCTGCGCGAAGATTTGAGTACCTATAGTAGCCATTTGCTTCATTACAATTATTTCATCCGAAATGCCAATGAAAAAACCTTTTTCTTTATTGATGAATTTGGCTCGGGGACTGACCCTCGTATTGGCGGTGCTATAGCGGAAGTGATCCTGGATGAATTAAGAATGAAAAAATGCCAGGGTATTGTCACAACGCATTATTCGAATCTGAAAATATTTGCACAACAGGCACCAGGCCTTGGGAATGCTACCATGGAATTCGATGAAAGACAACTCAAACCTACATTCAGGCTCCTTCAGGGGCAGTTTGGCAATTCTTATGCGTTTGAACTACTCAAAAATGCCGGTTATCAAAAAAAAGTCCTCGATAAGATAGGCCGAAAAACCAGCAAGGGAATAGGCAACCTGGAGAAGTTATATGAGGAATTATTGGCAGAAAAACAGGAAATCGAAAGGAAAACCAATGATATACGTGCAAAAAAGAAGGAACTGGACAACCTGATAGCCCTGCAAAAAGAGATAAGAAAAAGCAGGAGTGAAATCCTAAGGGAGGAGAAAATAACTGCTGCCAGGAAAGCAGATACATACCTGGAAAACATCAACAGGCGGTTTGAAAAGCTGATGAAAGAGCTGGCAGAGGCAAAAGGAAAGGAGAATGCTGTTGTCCGAAAAAAAATCCGGGACCAACTCACATCAGAACGAAAGAAGGTAAACGAGCGGCTGGAGAAAAAACAAAGCAGGGAAAAGAAAAACAGGCAAATAAATGTCCACGACTGGGTAGGGCACGTCACAAATAAAGGCCTTTCCGGTGAGGTGGTGCAGATAAAAGGACAATCGGCAGTGGTTGTGGTCAACGGGAAAAGAACGGTCATCAGCCTGAAGGACCTTGTGAAAAAGGAAAAAGACAGCAAACAGGGTGGATCTTCTGTAAAACTTATCCTGAAAGAAGAACACAAAGATTTTTTTCCTGTACTGGATGTCAGGGGCTTTAGAAAAGAGGAAACAATAGAGGCATTGCACCAATTTATTGATTCGGCCCTGATCAATAAGATTAAGTTGATGCGTATTATACACGGCCATGGTGATGGTATCCTGAAAAAAGTAGTCAGAGATGTACTTTCGGGCTATGATAGGGTTGAAAATATACGCTTTGAAAATTCGGACAGAGGTGGGGAAGGAGTTACTGTTTTTGAAATCCGGTAAATACTGTTCTATTACTTTAACTTTATGCTCGTAAATAAATGATAAACAAAAATTAAGATATATTTATAAATCGTTTATAAACTGTGAATAAATTATCCCCTTAATTACAATGCTTAACA
>CAZVAY010000271.1:0-3604 GCA_964625265.1 uncultured Sphingobacteriales bacterium
CGTAAAATTTCAATCCTCTCAATCGTATCTATCTCTGAGTGCAGGTATCTTGATTTGATATTCAGGTTCAACAAGTATTTGCTCAACTCTTCAGACATGCGCTTTGTCAGTGTGGTTACGAGCACCCTCTCCCCTACCTTAACGCGCTTGTCAATTTCATCCAAAAGGTCATCAATCTGATTTTTTGACGGACGTACCTCAACGGCAGGATCCAGTAGCCCCGTAGGCCTGACCACCTGCTCTACAACCACACCACCGCTCTTCTTAAGTTCATAGTCAGCAGGAGTAGCGCTAACAAAGATCACCTGATTTTGTAACGTTTCAAATTCCTGCTGGTTGAGCGGCCTGTTGTCAAGCGCTGCCGGCAATCTGAAAGCATACTCCACCAGGGTTTTCTTCCTGGAAGTATCGCCCCCGTGCATCCCCCGCACCTGTGGCATGGTGACATGGCTTTCGTCAATAAACATCAGGTAATCGTCAGGAAAGTAATCCAACAGGCAAAAGGGTCTTTGTCCTGGCTGTCTCCGGTCAAAATAACGTGAGTAGTTTTCAATACCACTGCAATACCCCAGTTCCCTGATCATTTCAATGTCAAAGTTGACACGTTCTTCAATTCTTTTTGCTTCGAGCGGTTTTAATTCGTTTTCAAAATAGTTGACTTGCTTGATCAGGTCCAGTTTTATCTCGTTAAGGACCAGCTCCTGCATGTCAGGGGCAGTCACGAAGAGATTGGCCGGGTAGATAATGGCAAATTCCAAATTTTCTATCACCCTTCCTGACTTTTGATCGATCAGTTCAATTTCCTCCAGTTCATTACCCAAAAAAGACAGGCGGAAGGCATGGTCAGCGTAGGTTGGCAATACCTCAATAATATCCCCTTGTACCCTGAAAGTACCATTGGCCAATTCCATGTTGGTACGAACATACAATCCGTTGATCAGCTCCATCAGGAATTGTTTCCTGTTTATCAAATCCCCTTTTTTAACGTAAATGGTGGCCTCCTTGAAAGATTCAGGATTCCCGATTCCGTAAATGCACGAAACAGATGTTACCACCACCACGTCTCTTCTGCCGCTGAGTAAGGAAGAAGTAGCTTTCAATCTGAGTTTTTCTATCTGGTCGTTGATATTCAGGTCTTTTTCGATATACGTATTGGTGACCGGGATAAATGCCTCTGGTTGATAATAATCGTAATACGATACAAAATACTCCACGGCATTATCGGGAAAAAACTGCAGGAACTCTCCATAAAGCTGCGCAGTCAGTGTTTTATTGTGTGAAAGAATAATAGCAGGACGGTTCAGTTTCTCAATAACCGCTGCCATGGTGTAGGTTTTACCTGATCCGGTAACACCCAGCAATGTCTGATACTTTTCCCCTGATAAAACACCATTTACCAATTGCCCGATAGCTTCCGGCTGGTCCCCTTGTGGTTTGTATGATGAAACTAATTTAAAATTCATCGGTGGCTTCATTTAAATACCGGATCGTTTCACGAACAGAATCTTTGACCGGCCTGAAATGAAAATCAAGGGCTTTGACTACTTTAGAACTGTCAAAATAGTACTCACTGTTGACCAGGTTGACCAGATCTTTTGTGATAACTTGTTTTTTCCCTGTCAGGGAAGAATAAAGGTAATCCAGAAAAGCAATAACAAAGCTGAGATTTTTACCGGCTAATTTCTGCGGGGGCTCTACTCCAAAATCGTTGGCCATCCAGGAAAACAAATCCCGGTAAAAGACACTTTCCGAAACAAGCAAATACCGCTCGTTATAAAACTTTTCATCCGATGACAAAAGAAACATAATACTGGCCACATCCCGGACATCCACGTAACCGTTTGCCCCGCTGGTAAAATAGTTGAAACCGTTTTGGATAGTTTTAAATACCCTGACCGACTCATGATAATCCATCACAGGACCTAACACAACACCAGGGTTGACAATAATACCGGACAGGCCTTTCTTGTAGGCTTTCCACACTTCATTTTCAGCCAGGTATTTAGACCTCGAATAAGCGCTGGTGAACTTTTTCTTTTCCCCATTAAATGCATCGCTGATAACCCCTCCAACATTCCTGTTTAGTGACGCTATTGAACTGGTGAAATGGAATTTTCTGATGTCATTGGCCAGGCAGTAGTCGAGCAATAAGACAGTTCCTTCTACATTCAGACGGAGAATTTCTTCTCTGTCTTTTTTTCTAAAGGAAACTTTTGAAGCCACGTGAAATACTTCATCAATACCCTCAAAAATAACAGGATACAATTGCTCATCTGTAAAATTGCCCCTGGTTATTTGTATTTTTTTAAGGTAATCTTCAAATTGATCATTGGCCTTTTTGTTCATGACTTTAAATGCCAACCTGATCTGGTCCAGGTTTGCCTTTTCGCGAATAACGATACGCACATCCCGCCCATGGCTGACAAGCTCGTAAAGAAGGTAAGAACCCAGAAATCCGTTTGCACCTGTTAACAGGATCATAAACTAAAATTTAAAGACAAAAATACAAGGATTAAGCATTACCCGGCAATACAATTCTAATCCGGATAGTTAACCGTGTCCATGTTAATAAAATAGGGGCAATAAATATTATTATCAGGTTACTTTTGGACAAAATTGAAATTCATGATCATTGAAGAATATTTTAATCCGGTTGACAAAAAATATATTCCAAAAGCTACCCACAACGATTGCTGGGTAAATAAAGCTGCTATTTACCAAACTGAATTGCCCGAAATTGATTCAGGGAAAATAGCACTGATAGGCATTACCGAAAATGAAAAAGACAACTTTGCAGGCCTGGTCAGGAAACAACTTTATACGTATTCAAAAAGTGAATATGCACAGAAAATAATAGACCTGGGAGATTTTAATTACAATAATGATCCTAAAACAGCCGAAAAGCTTGGATTTATTTTAAGTGAACTGCACGAAAAAAATGTTTACCCCCTGCTGATAAGCCCAAGCCAGGAAATTGCCTATTGCCAGTACCTGGCATTTGATTTTTTGAAAAAAATCATCAATATGGCAGTTATTGATTCCCGGATTGACTTTTCACTTGAAAACCAGGATATATTTGAGAATCAGAATTATCTTTATAAAGTTTTATTGAAGGATCCTTCATACCTGTTTAACCTGAGCTTTATCGCTTACCAGACTTACCTGACAAATACCGAAGTGATCAGTTTCATGGAAAATTATTTTTTTGATATGTACAGGCTTGGCGTTGCCAGGGAAAACATCAAAGATATCGAACCTATCATACGCAGTTCTGATATTGTTAATTTCAACTTATCGGCTATCAGGTATGCTGATTCTCCGTCATCCCCTAATGCTTCTCCCAACGGCCTTTATGCCGAAGAAGCCTGTCAACTGGCACGGTACTGTGGACTTTCAGATACAACCTCAAGCTTTAGTCTGACCTCCTATAAGTTTAATGACAAAAATATCGGACAGACTGCGTGCGTAGGTTGCGTTTTCGGCCTCGTCCACACCCAGTCGCGCCAGGTGAGCAATACGGCGTATCGTGTCTTGATCCAGTGACATAGCTCCAGTCTCAACGTCCGCTTCGGGAAAACGCGAAAGGTAGCATATTTGCCGGCAG